>JBKPQA010000227.1:0-6736 GCA_046733835.1 Actinomycetota bacterium | reverse complement strand
GGCGGCCGCCTCGAAGAGGGGGCCGGCTTCGTCATCGACGCTGGTGATCGCTCGACACCGGGCCAGCAGGGCAGTGGCCGCAGGAGAGGACGCGCCGGTCACCCAGGGCTCCATCCATGAAATGGCTTCGAGGGCCGTGTCGTGCTCCCCACATCGGTGCGCCGCCTCGACCAGGTCCGGCACGGCATACCAGTCAAAGGTGGGGAGCTCTTTGAGTTCGAGCAGGCGTCGCAGCGCCTCCGCATACTCGCCCTGGAAGAGCGCGGACAGTGCCTGCGCGTGGCGTGCGTAATAGGTGGAGACGAGCAGCTGGCGAGGGCCGGCCAGAGCCACGCACTCTTCGGCGAGCCGCTGGCATTCACTGGCGTCTCCCCTCACCGCACTGACCATGGCCAATGTGGACAGGTGCTGGACGACTGAACACAGCTGGCCGGTGTCCCGCGCCAGATCCAGACCCTCCGTCGCTGAGGCCGCAGCGATCTCGTAGTGGCCGAGAAGCCGCTCGGCCAGTGAGTAGTACTCCAGGGCGTGGGGCAGGCTGCCAACCAGGTCGGCGACCCGCGCGGTACGGACGGCGCGGTCCGCCAGCCGGCTGGCCGCTCCGGTATTGCCGAGCCAGAAGGCGGCCGATGACCCCAGGATCAGCTGGGCGGAGTCCTCGGTTGTCTCGGCCCAGTCCAGCGTGCGGCTCAAGAGCGTGGCACCGTACGCGCCGTTGCCAGCCACCATCTCGGAGAACCCCTGGGCGAGGTCCTTGGCGAAGACCGCGGAAGGGTCGCCAGCCGGTTCGATGTCGTTCGCGAGGCTCCCCGCGACCTGCAGCGTCTCCATGTCACCGCCGTACCCGGCCGCTTGGCCGGCCTCGACAAGCATCGTGAGCGCCAGTCGCGCATCCCCAGCGCTGGCGGCGAACTGCGCTCCTTCGAGGAGAATCGACGAGGCGTCCGTGCAGACGCCACGCTGCCACTCGAGAATGCCGTGCAAACGCGCGAGCTCCGCCTGTTGCAGGGGATCCTGCAGAAGCGTCCGGGCGGCCGTGATCGCGGCGATCGCCCGATCGGGCCGGGCGCCCAGCCATGAGGCCCGCGCGGCAGACAGCAGGCGTCGACCCCGGTCCGCTGGTGACGGTGTGAGGTCCGCGGCCCGTTCGTAGGCGGCCGCCGCCACCGACTGGGCGCTCCGCGACAGGGCGCGCAGCGCTGCATCGTCCAGTTGCGTTGCGATCGTCTCGTCGGGGCCGAGAGTCGCGGCCGCCCGGTGCCACGTGGCGCGGTCGGCGTCATCCGCAGCCAGAACCTCCGAGAGCATCAGGTGAACCCTGCGCCGTTGGGTCGAGCTGCTCCCGGCGACAATCGTCGACCGGACCAACGGATGACGGAGCCGTACCTCCGCACCATGCACGTCGAGGAGAGAGGAGGACTCGGCCTCGTGAAGGGCAGCCTCGTCGACGTCGAGCAGTCGGGCCGCAGCCAGAACCGTGTCCAGACGGCCCGTGCTGTCCAAGGCGGTCACCAGCAGGAGGATCTGAACGTCACTGGAAAGCCGGCGTGCCTGTTGGAGAAAGGCGTGCTCCAGGCCCGCTGTCAACGGAAGCGGATCCGGCAACGGGGTCCTTCCGGCGAGCTGTTCAGCCGTGAGCAGGCCGGCCAGCTCGACAAGGGCCAATGGGTTCCCCTGCGTGACCTCGACCAGTCGCGATCCGACCGAATCGCTCGGCGCGGCGGAGGCGTGAGCACCGACCAGCGCGACCGCTTCCGGCGTGGTCAAGCCGGTGAGCCCGATGCGGCGCCGAAGCGGCGCCCAGCGGTCGGTCGACGGGCCGGGCCGGGCCGCCGTCACCAGAAGGACCCGCTCGCCGCTCATCCTTCGGGCGGCGAACACAAGAGCGTCAGCGGAGGCATCGTCGATCCACTGCGCATCGTCGACCAGGCAGAGCAGACCCCGCTCACGGGCCGCCTCCCCGAGGATGGAGAGCACCGCCGCGGCCACGAGGAACCGGTCGCGTGCCGTCGCCTCCGCCAACCCCAGCGCCCCCCTGAGCGCGTCCGCCTGGGGTTCCGGTATCGAGTCACTCAGATCGATCACCGGCCGCAGTAGCTGATGTGCCGTCGCAAACGGCAGATCCGCCTCCGCCTCGACCCCGGTAGCGGACAAGACACGCATACCGTCGGCTGAGGCGCGCACCTTCTCGAGGAGGGCGGTCTTGCCGATGCCGGGCTCTCCCTCCAAGAGCACCGACGCGCTGGACCCGGTTCGGGCTTCCGACACCAGGCCCTCGAGCAGCGTGAGCTCTGCGTCGCGTCCGTAGATCACCTTTTCCAGCGTGCTCTCAGGTTCGCGGCGACGCTAGACCCCCACACCGTCGCCGCGAGGATCTACCTGCCGGCGGAGCCCGACCAGCTGGTCCGGTTCAGCTCGAACCGAAGCGGTTCTTCGCGAAGGTCCGCGACGCTGAAGCCGTTGGCCTCGAGGACCCGGTGAGCGGCGCCGAGGCCGTTCGGGACGAATGCCTCAAGAACCCTTGTTTCCATGGCGGAGTATGCGATTCGACAGGCCACGCCCACAGCAGCGGTCGCCACTCCACGGCCCCGGAACCGCTCTGAGACCTCGCCGCTCAGCCGCAGGACTACCCCTGGCCCAGCCAGCTCGAGCCAGCCGGCACACGTGCTTCCGACGAGGATGTCGAAACGCATAGCGCCAGCGCTGGATCCGACCGAGCGCAGCTTCACTTCATCGACCACCACTCGGCCCGGTGGGACCGGCGGACCCCTTCTCGCGTCGAGACCACCAGCGTCCACACCCCGATGCTGGCCTCCGACGACGTACTTCGAATCCGTAGTCCCACGGGCCACGACGTTGCTTATCCATCCCGGAATCATCCGACAGCCGTTCGGCGCGCTTGCTGCGCCGTTCGGCGCGGCCGCGCGTTCCGCTGGGCGCGGCCTCATCCCACCCGGCGCCCCCTCCCCTGCCGTGCTTTCCCGTGGCACGCCGCAGGGTCGAGTCTGGCGAGGCAACGGGTGGAGCCCCGCGCCCGTGCGAGCGTGCCTGACTGATTTCTTCACCCGCCCCACACCGACGGAGGTGTCGACGTGAGCAACGAAGCTCTCGACCGAGAGGTCGCCGCGTCGGACCGCGGATCCCGATATGCCGAGGTCCAGCAGTCCACCGAGTTCAAGGACCTGCGTCGCAGGTTCAGACGGTTCGTCTTCCCCATGACCGCGCTGTTCCTTGCGTGGTACTTCCTCTACGTCCTCTGCTCGTCGTTCGCGGTCGACTTCATGTCGACCAAGGTCTGGGGCGAGATCAATGTCGGCCTGATCTTCGGGCTGCTGCAGTTCGTCTCGACGTTTGCCATCACCGTCGCCTATGTGCGGTGGGCCGACCGCCACTTCGACCCCCCCGCCGAGGCGCTTCGTGATCGCGTCGAACAAGGAGAGCAACTGTGAGCGCCGCCGCCCCCGCCCTGCTGCCCGCCGCCACGAACGTCGGCAGCCCGGGACTCAACATCGCGATCTTCGCCCTGTTCGTCGTCATCACCCTCGCCATCGTCATCCGGGCGTCGCGCAACAACCGGACCGCCGCCGACTACTACGCCGGCGGTCGTGCGTTCAGCGGTCGTCAGAACGGCATCGCCATCGCCGGCGACTACCTGTCGGCGGCGTCGTTCCTCGGCATCGCGGGGGCGATCGCGGTCAACGGCTACGACGGGTTCCTGTACTCCATCGGGTTCCTCGTCGCGTGGCTCGTGGCGCTGCTCCTCGTCGCCGAGCTGCTGCGCAACACCGGCCGCTTCACCATGGCCGACGTCTTGTCCTTCCGCCTCCGGCAGCGTCCGGTCCGGGTGGCCGCCGCCATCTCCACCCTTGTGGTGAGCTTCTTCTACCTGCTCGCCCAGATGGCCGGTGCCGGTGGTCTCGTCGCCCTCCTTCTCGGAGTCGAAGCGCGGGTCGGCCAGAGCGTGGTCATCGCCGTCGTCGGCGTCATCATGGTGGGCTATGTCCTCATCGGTGGCATGAAGGGCACCACCTGGGTCCAGATCGTCAAGGCGACCATGCTGATCGTCGGCGCCTTCATCATGACCTTCTGGGTGCTGGCCCTCTATGGGTTCAACCTTTCCGCAGTACTCGCTGGTGCGGTCCAGGCCAGCCCCAAGGGCGAGGCCATCCTCGGCCCGGGCCTCCAGTACGGCGCCTCGACGACGAGCAAGATCGACTTCATCTCGCTCGCCCTCGCCCTGGTGCTCGGGACCGCCGGCCTCCCGCACGTGCTGATGCGCTTCTACACGGTGCCTTCCTCCAAGCAGGCGCGGAAGTCGGTCGAGTGGGCCATCTGGCTGATCGGCATCTTCTACCTGTTCACGCTCGTCCTCGGCTACGGGGCCGGCGCCCTTGTCGGGCCGGCAACGATCAGCGCGGCCCCTGGCGGCGTGAACTCGGCAGCGCCGTTGCTGGCCTTCGAGCTCGGCGGCACCGTGCTGCTCGGCATCATCGCCGCCGTAGCCTTCGCCACGATCCTCGCCGTCGTCGCCGGCCTGACCATCACGGCCAGTGCCAGCTATGCGCACGACATCTACGGCCAGGTCATCAAGCGGGGCGAAGGCGGACCGGACGCCGAGGTGCGGGTGGCGCGGATGACGGCCGTGATCATCGGCATCGTCGCCATCATCGGTGGCATCTTCGCCAACGGCCAGAACATCGCGTTCCTCGTGGCACTGGCCTTCGCCATCGCGGCGAGCGCCAACCTCCCGACGATCCTCTACTCACTGTTCTGGAAGCGGTTCAACACCCGCGGCGCGCTGTGGAGCATCTACGGCGGGCTTATCAGTGCGGTCGTCCTCATCACCTTCAGCCCGACCGTCTCCGGCGGGAAGGTGACGGCCGGCAAGGCGGCGTCGATGATCACCGACCCGTCGATCGACTTCCACTGGTTCCCGTTGGCCAACCCTGGCCTGGTCTCGATCCCGCTCGGGTTCATCCTCGGCTGGCTCGGCACGGTCACGTCCAAGGAGCACAACGAGGCGAAATACGCCGAAATGGAGGTCCGCTCGCTGACCGGCGCCGGCGCCGAAAAGGCGGTGCTGCGCCACTAGGCGGTGGCAGCAGCCCGGTGCCACTAACCGGTACGCGTCGCAGCCAGACGCCTCGGATCTCACCGGTCCGGGGCGTCTGCCATGTCAACCGGCCGAGCGGGCTGTGCGTCTTCTCTGCGTTGTGAAAGGAGGACGCCATGACATCTCGTCAGCCACAACACTCGTCCCGCCGTGCCGCATACACCACGGTCGTCGTCGCCTTCCTCGCCCTGGTCGGGTGTCTCGGGCTGACCACCGCAGCGTCCACAGCGTCCGCAGCTTCCGCGTCCGGGTCGACGTCGGCAGCGCCGTACTGTGGCATCTACTGGGGGTCGTTACTGAAGGAGGCCGGCAACGGAGGCGCGACGTCGCTCGCCGGCGTCCGGACCGGCCGGCACGACTGCTACGACCGCCTCGTCCTCGACCTGAACGGCGGTCCCGCTGCGGCATACCGCGTCGACTACGTCGATGCCGTGTATGAAGACGGCTCCGGCAAGCTCGTCCCGCTCCGCGGGGGCGCCCGGCTGAGGATCGTCGTCTACGCGCCGTCCTACGACATCGTCGACGGCCACTCGACCTACACCCCGGCGAACCCTGCGGAGCTAGCCGACGTGACCGGCTACCAGACATTCCGCCAGATCGCCTTCGCCGGCAGCTTCGAGGGGCAGACGAACATTGGACTGGGTGTCCGCGCGCGCCTGCCCTTCCGGGTCTTCACCCTCGCCGGCCCGGGTTCAGGCTCTCGCCTCGTCATCGACGTGGCCCACAACTGGTAAGAACGTCCTGCAGTCCGGCCCTCTTGACTCAAGGTTGCGGAAGACCGGGTCCCGTCGGACCCGGCCTTCCGTCGTGGTCAGCAGGCTTCGAGCGGCCAGTCGTGGTAGCGGTTGAGGTGCTCTTCGACGCGGGCCACGTCCTTCGGGCTCGGCAGGGCGTCGGTGATGCGGATGATGCTCACGCCGATGTCGGTGGCGCTCGCGTCGTCGTAACCCAGCGCCGCGATCTCTGCCGCGATCTGCCGGATCTCGTCGTCCGTCAGCCGGCGGCGCAGCAGGGCGATGAGGGGGATGTAGTCCTTGGGCGGGACCCCCGCGGGGTAGCCCTCGAGGAGCCAGTCCAGGACGCCACGGAGGCGGGCGTTCAGCGCCACGTCGTCGGCCTCACTTGCTCACCAGCGTCGGCACGACGTGCTCGAAGGACACCGCCTTGCCGAAGCCGGCGGCCACGACGACGCTGATGCCCAGTGCGACGCCGGCTACCACGAGAAGCAGGCAGACCGCGGCGAGGACATTGCCGATCGGCGACGCCGTGTCCGCCCCACGCTCTCCGAGGCGATCTCCGCCTTATCTCCGGCCGCGAACGCCCGAGCCCGGAAACCGAAAGCGACGAAGAACGGCATACCGGCCCGAGGACGAGGCTGGCGGCGAGGACCTTCCACGCGCCGTCGACAGCCAGGAGCAGGTTGTTCACCGAACCACTTCAAGGACGCGCTCCGACTCGGCCGGTTCCCATGCCTCATTGACCTTTTCAGCGTTCACCGGCTGACGCCGCGATCGCCGCCACATCCAGATCGCCAGTCCCACCAGGATCGCGACGACCACGACAGATCCGGCCAGTCCACCGATGGCATGGCCGACGTACCACATGAGCGCACCAACGACACCC
>JBKPQA010000226.1:0-8461 GCA_046733835.1 Actinomycetota bacterium | reverse complement strand
GGCCCGGACCGGCTGGCGGAGCTGGCCGGCGCGTCCGGTATCTCCGAGCCGCCCGGTGCTGACGCTCGCAGCCCGGTGGCCGGCGCCGATCCGCTCGCGGCAGCGGGACCGGTCGCCCCGAGTAGCGGCCCAACCGTCACTCCGTCCCCGACAACTGCACCGAGCACCACGTCGACAGCCACCACCCCGCTCCAGGTCCCCCTCGGAGCAACCGGCGAGGCGCTGCAGGCGGGGCTTCGCGGCGCCCTCGCGTCAGGCGCGTTTCCGGCGACCCTCGACCCCAAGCCCGACCAGTGGGCGACGACCCAGGACACGAGCGCCGCCATGAAGCCGTGCCCGGCGACCGTGGTCCGCGACCCGCGCTCCTGCAGCTTCGGCAACCCGAACGGCCCAGAGATCGACGTCTTCGGCGACTCCCTCGGCATCCCCTTGCTGACCGCGGTCGTCGCCGCATACGGCAAGGACTACAAGATCCGCGGCCTGACCAAGATCGCCTGCGCCGTCAACGGCGCCGATGCGAACTTCGGCAAGGACGAGTGGGCGATCCCCTGCGTCAACCATCGCAAGGCGGTCGTCGACTACGTCCGGCAAGCCCGGCCGGCCGCTGTGCTCGTCATCGAGACGTACGCCTGGGCCACCAAGCTCAAGTCCAAAGCCTCCGGCGACGCGATGGCCGCCGAATGGACCGCCGCCGACGAGGCCTTCGTCGACGAGGTGAAGGACAGCGTGGGCCACGTCGTCTTCGTGTCCCCATCGATCCCCGGCGTCGCGTTCCTGGACTGCTACCGCCCTGGCGGGTCGCCCGGCCGCTGCGTCACCGGCATCCCGAGCTGGTGGAAGCAGACCCAAGACGCCGAGCGCCGGGTCCAGGGCGCCACCTTTCTCGACACGCTGCACTGGTACTGCGTCGCCGGGCGCTGCCCCATCTTTACGACCACTCGCAACACCGTGCTCAAGGGCGACTACCTGCACCCGTCCGTCCAGTACATGCGGCTCGTTGCCGACGATCTGCGCTATCGGCTCAGCGCATCCGGCGTTCTCAACTAAGTCACCCCGAGGAGTACCGTCCCGGCATGGAGCCCACGGACGCCGACGTCGACGCCTACCTTGAGGCGATCCCCGACGAGCGCCGCCGGACCGAGGCTCGGACGTTGGCGGCGCTGATGACCGACGTCACCGGCGAGCGTCCGGTCATGTGGGGCTCGAACATCGTCGGGTTCGGGACGTACCACTACCGGTATGCCAGTGGTCGCGAGGGCGACGCGCCGCTCGCGTCGTTCGCGCCACGAGCCAAGGAGCACGTCGTCTACCTCGTCTCCGGGTTCGACGAGCGGCACGCAACGGACGTCGCTGCGCTCGGACCGCACCGCAACGGCAAGGGCTGTCTCTACCTCAAGTCCCTGGAGGGCGTCGACCTTGACGTCCTACGCCGCCTCGTCGAGCGGTCGGTACGGGTCTGGCGCGGTGTCGATTCCGGTCGCTAGGGGTTTCTAGGTTCCGCCGTAGAGTCCCAGTGCCGGGGCGGGTCGAGGGACTCCGGTATGCGAGTCGTCGCGTCGCCGTCCGCCGCCGCCAGCTGGGGGGCAGTGACAAACAGCGCTTCCCTGAGGTCCGCGCCGCGGAGGTCGGCTCCGCGCAGGTCGGCGCCGAGAAGATCTGCGGTCCGCAGGTCGGCCCTATGAAGGTCGGCGCCCAGAAGCAGAGCTCCACGAAGGTCGGCACCCTGGAGCGACTTACCGCGAAGGGCCCGGCCGGCGAGGTCGCGACCACGCAGCTCCGGACCGCCGACTCCCGCGCGAACCGCGGCACTGACCCGGGCCAGGAGGCCCCCGACCTCGGGTCGAAGCAGCTCGACGTCGCATAGGGCCAGCTCCTCAGCGGCGAGGTCGGACACCGCCGCCAGCCGCTGGGACGCCGCTGCTACGTCGCGCGTCAATGGGTCCGGCAGCTTGCGGCTGGCCGCGTCCGCGAGGTACCACCGCATCTCGTGCACCGCCCGCAACCTCCCGAACGCGTCGAACATCTGGCCGGCGATGTCCGGACCGTCGCGCCACGACCGCCCGCCGAAGGCGACATGCACGACCCGCTGACCGGCGCCGAAACAGTCGAATACCTCACAGCCCGGAAACCCCTCACCCCGAAGCCGCGCATGGACCTCGCACCGGTCGTCGCCGGTGAGGTGCGGGCATGGCATACCGGCCGGCTTGTCGAACGCGAAGTCGGTCGAGCGCGCGAACGGCAGTGCGACGCAACACAACCCGACGCAGCGGGCGCAGTCGGCGCGGAGGTCGGCCCGCCGGTCCAGGGAGTCGGTCGGCATCTCAGGAGGCTACGTCGCTAGGGTGGCCGCGTGGCCTACCGGTTCACCGCCGCGCCCCTGACGCTCGACACGTGGAACGACATCGAGGCGCTCGCCGAACGGCCCGGATCGACCGTGCTGCGGAGCTGCTGGTGCATGTTCTACCGGCAGACCGGTGACTTCGGGCTGAGCCTGGCGGCGGGCCCGGAGCACCGGGAGGCCCTCTGCCGGATCGTCGACACCGGCGAGTCGCCGGGACTGGTCGGTTACGTCAACGGCGAGCCGGCCGGCTGGATCAGCCTCGGGCCGCGCCCGGAATACCCGCGGCTCGACAGCTCGCGGCTCATGCGAGCCGTCGACAACATTCCCGTCTGGTCCATCGTCTGCTCCTTTGTCGGCCGGGACTTTCGGGGCCGAGGCGTTCAGCGACGGCTGCTCGCCGCGGCGATCACCTTCGCTCGGGACGAGGGCGTCCGAACCCTCGAGGCCTACCCGGTCGACAAGCCCGGCCGCAGCGACAACGGGTCGATGTGGTGGGGGTCCCGGTCGCTCTACGAAAAGGCCGGCTTCCGCGAGGTCGAGCGGCGCAGCGCCACCCGCCTCGTCATGCGCCGGTCGCTGCGACCACGTCGCGGCGCCGCGACCACGGCATGACCGAGGTCCGGCCCGGCGAAGAACGCGACCTCGTCGCACTCACCACGATCTACAACCACTACGTCACGACGAGCCACGTCACCTTCGACGACGTGCCGTTCTCGGTCGACGAGCGGCGAACTTGGTTCTCCCATTACGCGCGGGCCGGCCCGCACCGACTCCTCGTCGCCGAGGAGAGCGGGGAGATCCTCGGGTATGCGACGAGCAGCCCGTTCCGGCCGAAGCCTGGCTATCGCACCTCAGTCGAAACGACCGTCTACGTCGCGGCAGATGCCGGTGGCCGCGGCGTTGGAAACGCTTTGTACGCCAGGCTGTTCGCCGAGCTGGCCGACGAAGGCCTGCATCGCGCATACGCCGGACTCGCGGTGCCCAACCTGCCCTCGCGGGCGCTGCATCTGCGGTTCGGGTTCACTCCGATCGGCGTGTTCCGGGAGGTGGGCACGAAGTTCGGGCGCTTCGTCGACGTCGAGTGGTTCGAGCGGCCCCTCTGAGTACGTTTGCTGGGACCCTCATGCTGAGCCGAAGCGCGCGGAGTTCGGCCGAAATGTCCTCAGTCGTCTTCGAATGCGTGCGAGCGCTGGAACGCGTGACTTGGTGGTGTCGATCAATCGCCGACGTACACGAACGGTGGTCGCGTACGCCGCGGCTGGAATGCCGCGATCAGTCGCCAAGAGGACACGATGGTTGCGCTTCTCCTCCGGCCGCCAACGCCGTTTGTACGGCTCGTCGCCTCTCAGCAGGCTCAACGTGGGCCGGCCCAACCGTTGCGCCAGTTCCAGGTGGGTGCCGAGGAACAGCTGGGTCACGTCGATCCGGTGACGAAGATCCGGCCGCAGCCCGTAGAGGTAGGCACACAGCAGAGCGTGCCCGTCGAGCACCAGATGGACCGCCACGACGTCGCTGCGGAGCCGGTACTCGAGGAGATGAGCTTGACCGCGGTCCACCATGCGGGGCACCGCCTCGGCCAAGTGCTCCGCGAACCGGGAGCGCCCATGCTCCGGATTCATCCCGCGACGACGCCACTGCTGCCGATGGAGCCGCAACAAGGTCGCCACAGCCTGGCCGGCGGCGTCGGGGGGGACCTCGCTGGTCTCGACCCCTGCCGTGGCGATCTTGCGCTGCTTCTTGCGTCGAGTATGCGCGGTCTTGGTCGGCAGGCTCCCGATCAGGTCCTTGATCGGCCGCGCCGGAAGTTCGAGGCAAACGGACCCGTCAAGCGTCCATGTCCGCCCAGGCCACGCGTCCATCAGGTGCGCCATCGCCGCCGAGTCGGGCACCTCCGGAAGGTCGATCACCCGCCACCCGCCGAGCTTGGTGAATTCGCGAGCTAGGAGACGTGCCGCCTCATGCGCACACGAGTCGTCGATGAGCACGTCCGTGAAGTCGGACAGGCCCACCCCCAGCGGCGTGAGCACCGGAATACCGAATCGACGGTCTCGCATCAGGGGCGCGGCGGCCACCAGTTGCCCGGCCCTCCGCACCAGCACCACCACCAACCGGCCGGGACGGCCGTAGCTGAGCCACCAGGAAAACAACCAGGCGGAGGACAAAAAGGCCGTGGCGGCGGAGCAGCGGTCGTACAGGTCGTCCCACTCGACCGCGAGGCTAGCTAGTGCGGTCTCGTCGCGGACTACTTGTGCTTCCCACTCGCCCACGTGGACGCGGTCGGGGCGTGGAGCCTTTTGGTTTCCCGTGGCTGACATCGCTCGTCCGTTCGCCATCGCCCTTGACGTCGTCGTCACTGGTCTTCTCTGGATGCTCCTGCGGGACAGCTGGCGCCACGTCGGCAACGCTTGCTGGCTCCTCTTCCTGGGCTGGCTTCACCTCCATCTCGCCAGCATCCGCCGGAGGAGGCTCGGTCGTGAGCATGACAGAAGTTGCCACCTTTCCGGGCGCCTTTGTCCTCCAGCTGGTCAGCCGCTGGAGCACACTGCCGTCGGGTGAGTTCGCAGTTCCGCTCGGTTCCGAGGATGTCGCCTCGGCCGATTGGGGACCACCGGCGCCTTGTGGCAATTTCCGTTCACCGCCGGTCAGGAACGCGAGTCCACCGAGGAGAAGGCCGGCCGCAGCACCAACGGCAACGGCCAGCGGCAACTGCGGAGAGGTCGGATCCGCCGGCGGCAGCGCGGCGCTGAGTGGAACAACGCGTACCCGGGTATCCGCGGTGTGCGTGTTCGCCGTCGTGGTCAAACCGTTCGCCACCAGATTGACGAGGTTCGCAGCGCGCTCGGCTGAGTCGGCCGCCCCAGTCAGCTCGATGACCGGCGCGTCCGGCGAAGCAGCGGCGACCACGCTGCGGCGAAGCTCTTCCACTGAAGCGCTCCCCGCGCTGGCGTCAGCCGCCGTCTGGAGGGCGTCCCCCTGACTGGCGATCCGCGCGTATGCCTGCGCGTAGCTGACGGCACTGTTGTCACCAGGGGTCTGGGCGACGACCGCCAGATAGGCCTTCGCTGTGTACTCGGGCGGGCGGATCAGCGCGTACGCGAGGCCTATGACGGCGCCCAGGACCGTGAGGAGTGCAAGGAGCCCCCATCGTCGGGTGGCCGTGTTGCGTAGTTCGGCCGCCATGGCCATCAGCCTTTCTTTCTCAGCGAATTGCGTGCGGGTGTGGCGTCGGACTGCCGATGCGGCCGCCAGCAGGTCGCGCGGCCTGCCCAAAGGCTTTCCGAGCACCGTGGAAGGTGCTGGCGAGAAGAGCGGCCACTGGCTGGCAAGGCGCTCGTCGCCTCACGTATGTCGCACACTCGGACGCTCACGTCGACGCCTCCCTTGCCTGGCCAGGGATGGGCTGGAGCGCCCACCACAAGGCCAGTCCTATGGAGACCGACATCAGGACGGTGCCCTGCCCACCGATGTCGCCGAAGAGGGAGTTGATCAGCGCCCAGCTCAGCATGCCGACGGCCACGGCGCTGATCAGGCGCCCATCCGGAAGGCGGCCGTCCGGCGGTCCGCTCGGGTCGGCCTCTCGGCGGGTGCGGCGCCAGGTCAGCAGGGCGAGCGCCAGAAGGAATGCCACGAGTCCGAGCGCTCCGATCAGCCCTTGCTCGCTGAGCACGAGCCAGTACAGGTTGTGGGGAGAGAGCAGTGGCTGCCGGTGGTAGCCGGAAGCGGGATCCTCCACATCGCTGCCGGAGGACAAATGCAGCGGCGCGTATGCGTCGCGATACGACGGAAACATCTTCAACCCGACCCCGGTAAGCGGCTGGGCCCGCCACATGCTCGTCGCGGTCGCCCACAGGTCGTACCGGTCACTCACGGAGCGGTCCGGGTCGCTGATCGAGGTGGCGATCGTGGCGACGCGGGGGCGCACGCCGCTAGCGGCGTCCGCCGCCAGCGTCCCAGACAGCACAATGACCGCTGCGGCCGCGAAGGGTGCTACCCGCAGGGTGACCCGGGGAGCCACGGCCATCAACATGACTACTGTCGCGGCCATGGTGGCCACCAATGCGCCGCGGCTGAGCGAGAGCAGCAGGGGGACGACCAGCAGCGCGGCAAGGGCGACCAACCCCAGTCGCGCTCGTCCCCGGAGGACCAGGGCCAGCCCGATCGCCACAACGATGCCGATGCCGACGACTGTGGCAAGACCCATCACGTCCATGGCCCCGAACGTCCCGACGGCCCGTACGTTCCTTCCGGCGAACGAGGCACCGGTATTGGTGACGTACTGCCAGGTCCCGATCGTCCCCTCGATCACCGCAGCCGTCAGCAGCGCTCCACACACCAGCCGGAGATCACGCCGGTCGCGCAATGCAAGGACCACAGCGACCGGGACAACCACGAAGATCTCTACATACCGGACAAACCCCCAGCCGCTCGTCCCAGGGTCGATTGAGGTGAGCGTGGCGACCGCGAACCCGACCAGGGCCGCACCCATCGCCAACCACAACCGACTTCCCGGCAGCCGAGCGCCGTTCAGCACGCCAGGCACAACTGCCACCGCCAGAACAGCGAACCCAAGGTCCCCCGGTGTGACGTTCACGGACGCAGACAAGTCTCGGCTGTTCGGAACACAGATCAAAACCACGGAGAGCGCCGCGAGCCACGCTGGCCGAGACACGACCGTACGCACCAAGACGACCAATCCCTGGAATGGCCGGAACAGCACGTCCGCGAGGAGACCGGTGAGCGGCGGACGACGTGGCTTGCGGGCGTCATTGACCGCCGGTAGAGAGGCGGCGTGATCTCGGATGTGTCCCACGGCCGTGACAGCTCCCACGGTCAACGGCCTCGCATTTGGATCACCGAGCCGGGCTTGCGATGGACGTGGCACCGGGAACACGGTGGCCCCCTGACGACCTGCTAAATCCCCCGAGAATCCGCCGTCCATGTCCGCATGCGGTCGGTGCGCACGTTGCCGCGGTGCCATCCCGGCGCGCCGACATACCCGTTCGTCCTGGTCGGGTCAACGGGCGACGGATTGGCATACGTCAGACACCTCGAGACGTGAGATACCCGACCAAGGGTCTCGGTCGGACACATGAAAGGCGCTGCTCGCGCCCCCGGCAGCAACGACCGCTACTGACGCTGCCCCGACAGCAGGACCGCTGCTCACACTCCCCCGAACATCACATGTATACCTCAGCCACATGAGTTTCGTAGCAGGGGCCTGCCGACGCTGATGCGCGAGCCGGCGGGATGCAGATGACGGCCATAGAAGAGTTCCTTAGAGCCCACTGCTCGGGCGTCGCATACGCACACCGGTAGCGTCGCTTCATGGCCGAGACGCTGACCCTTCACCAGGCGAACCAGGCGGTACCCGGTTGGCGAGCACTGGCCAGTGGTCTGCACGCCACCATCCCGACGGACGACTTCGCGACCGCGCTCGCGTTGGTTGACCGGATCGGAGCGATCGCGGAGCAGCAGCAGCACCACCCGGACCTGGAGCTGAGGTGGGGTCGGGTCCGCGTGTCGACTCGGAGCCACGATGTCGGTGGGATCACCGACCGCGACGTCCGGCTCGCCACCGCCGTGAACGAAGTCCTCGACGAGATGGGTCTCGAGCCGGAGATCCCTCGCGTTGCTGAGCTCGAGATCGCCATCGACGCCCTGGATATCCCGGCGGTCCGGCCGTTCTGGGCTGCGGTGCTCGGCTACGACGACGGCCACGGCAACAACCTGGTCGACCCGGAGTCCGTGCGGCCGCTTGTCTGGTTCCAGCAGATGGACCAGCCGCGGCCGCAGCGCAACCGGGTGCACTTCGATGTGTGGGTGGCGCCCGAGGAGGCGGAGCCGCGCATGGCCCGGGCCCTCGAGGCGGGCGGCCGTTTGGTCTCCGACAGGGAGGCGCCCTCGTTCTGGGTGCTGGCTGACCCGGAGGGCAACGAGGCGTGCATCTGCACCGCCCAGGAACGTGGTTGACTTCGCCAGCCAACGCGGAGCGCGGTGGGCGGAGCTACATCGGTGGGACCATGGGCTCGTGGGAACGCGCAGTCCCGCGGTGGACGCCTGGTTCGAGACGTACGACAACCCTCAGGCCGAGCTGGTCCAGCTCGTGCGCACGGCGATCCT
>JBKPQA010000225.1:0-5040 GCA_046733835.1 Actinomycetota bacterium | reverse complement strand
GGCCCCATCCGTTCGCGGTGCGGTGCGGCCCGGCGGCAGTGCCCGTCAACCGGTCTGCCGACTAGCGCAGCGCCGCCCAGGCCAGCCCCACCGAGATCGCGTCCTCGGCGACTGCGGCCGGCCACGCCCAGCCGCGGTTGTTCGCCAGCTCCCTTCCCGCAGCGCCAAGGACCGAACCGACGACCCCGCCCCCCACGCCCACGGCGATCGGGAGCACGGGATTAGCCCTCTGCTGCCGGGCGACCGCCCACCCACCGATCCCGCCGGCAACAGCGCGGCCGAGCAGCGGGGCGGGTTCCAGTCGCTCCGGCGTCGTCGGCAGCTTGTCGGCCACCATCTCAGCGGCCACGGCGGCACCGGCCGATGCGGTCACCTTGGGCTTCTGGGCCAACCGGGCCGCGGCGAACAGGCCGAGCGAGCTGCGGCCACCGGAGGCCAGTCCGATGAGAAGGCTGCGCCCGACGACGTTCCTGGTCCGCGGTGAGGAGAGGTCCGAACCCTCCTCGACCTCCAAGGGACGTGCGCTCGCCCGATCGAGGCGGTCCATCGTGGCGCGGACGCCGATGCCGTATGCGAGGTGCGGGACCACGTCGCGGGTCCAGTCCGCGGCGGTCCAGGTGCGTGGGTCGCTGACGCCCAACCGCGCGATGGACACGTCGGTGGCAGCCATCGCCAGCGCTCCGATGGCCGGTGCTCCTACCGCCGCCGGCAGCCGCACACCGGCGGACCGCAGCAGTGAGGCGACCACACCGAGGCCGACGCCGGTGGCCATGCCGGACAGGGCGCCGAGGCCGGTGAGGACGTTGTCGCTGGGCACCGGCCGGCCGGACCGCTTCAGCATGGTGGTCACGCTCTCCTCCGGCACACGGCTGGCGGCGCGTCCGGTGAGGGCCATGTCCGCATACGTGACAGCCAGGAGCGCGGTGGTGCCGACCGCACCGGAGATCAGACCTCGAGAGATGGGAGACGTCATGAGCCACGGCATACCCACCTCAGTGGCGTCGCACGCCCCGGCCGAAGTGCGCTACCGCTAGGTGTCGCTCGTCGAGGAGGAGGAGGTCGTCTTCTCGGGCAGGTAGGGCTCGATGGCGGAGGCGAGCTTCTGTGGCGTCATCGACTGGAGCCAGATGTGACCCGGTCCGTGGATCTGGGCCAGCATCAGGGAGTCACCGAACAGCTTGTTCTTGACGCCCTTCACCGTCGCAAACTCCAGCGCCATCTCGGCGCGGTAGAGCGCCAGGTGGCCGGGGTGCACGAGCATGGACTGTCCCGGCTGGAGGTCGTACTCGACGATCTCGCCTGAGAGCTGCACCCAGGCCGTCCCGTTGCCGCTGAGCTTCTGGAAGACCAGGCCCGCGCCACCGAAGATGCCGGCGCCGAGCTTCTTCTGCAGGCCGACCGAGATCTCCACGTCGGGCGTGCTGCACATGTAGGAGTCGGACTGGACCATGAAGTGGTCGGCAGGGTCGATCCGCAGCTCTCGGATCACGCCGGGCAGCTGCACCGCGAAAGCCACGAAGCCGCCGGATGGCGGCGCGTTGTACTCGGTGAGGAACAGCTGGCCGCCGCCGAGGACCCGTTTCAGGCCGCTCATGAACCCGCCCTTGCCGCCCGAACCGAACCGCGTCGAGGTGTCCATCCCCATGCCCGGCGTCAGCCACGCCACCTCGCCGCCCTCGGCGATCAGGCGTTCACCCGGAGAGAGGCTGACTTCGAGCACGGGCATCGTCGTGCCCACGGTCCGGGTCTGCATGCGCGGTCAGGCGTCGGAGGAGACGTGAGCTACGGCGCGCGGGAAGGAGTCGGCGGACGGGATCTCGGGCCGGTGGACGTCGGCCGTCCCGACCGGCGCGTGATGGTCGTTCCCCGGCGCCTCGCCGGGGAGGTCGGGCAGCTGCCCGAGCCGGTCGACCTGCTCCGCCAACGCGTCCAGCACCGCCCGCAGCTGGGTGTAGGCGACTCGGGTGTAGGTCCGGACGTACTCGATCTCGGGGATCTGGTGGTCGTATCCGCCGACCGCCGCCGCGGCAGCCTCGGGTTGGCCGGCGACCTCGGCCCGGCGCAGCAGTTCCTGGTACTGGGTCCGGGCGGTCTCGATGAGGTCCCGGCTGTACTGCTCCGCGTCGGCCACGGCTTGCTCCGCGAGCAGTTGAGCTCGCGAGATGATCCCGACGGTCTGCGCCGTGATCGTGGCGCGGTCCGGCGGCGTGTTGGCCACCTGTTCAAGGTGGTCGGCCAGCGCACTCATGTAGCTGTGGACGGCTCTCGGCTCCAGCCCGTCACCGTTGCTCGGGAACTGTGCGTGACGAATCGCGTCGGGGGTGAACTGGGCTGCCGCCTGGGGTGCGGTGTGGTGGTCGCTCACTGGGGATTCCTTGCTCCGCGATCTACGGTTCCGAAGGGCTGTTGTGCTCGTGACTGTCCTCGTCGAGAGTGCCGTACTGCTCGAAGCGGATGTCTTGGTTAGGGGTGCCGGCTCGGGCCAGCGCCGCCCGGGTGCCGGCAACCATGGCGGGCGAGCCGCATACCAGGGCCAGCCGACCGGAGCGGTCTGGGTGCGAGGCGGCGACCTGCCCGACCAGTCCGGTCTGGCCGGGGTAGGTGGAATCGTCGGAAACGACCGGCGTATAGGTGAACCATGATCTCGCCTCGGCCAGCGAGCTCAAGTACTCGTCGTCGTACAGCCCCCACGGCAGCCGGACGCCGTGGAAGAGGTGGACGTTCGGAGGCGGCCCGTTGTTCCCCGGCTCCTGGTCGAGGTGCTCGACGACCGCTCGCAACGGCGCCAGCCCCGTGCCACCGGCGACCAGCAGCAGGTCGCGGGGCGGCCCGCCGTTCAGGACCAGCTCCGTGCCGACCGGGGCGCCGAGCCGCACCTTGTCGCCCGTCGCGACCCGGCGGACCAACGCTCCGGACACCTGCCCGCCGGCGATGTACTGGACGTGCACGTCGATGGTGCCGTCCTCGCGCGGAGCGTTGGCCGGGCTCAGATACCGCCACAGCCGCGGGCGCTGGGGGATCTCCACGGCCATGGACTGGCCGGGCCGGTAGTCGTAGGGCCGGAGCGGGCGGAAGCGCAGCTTCGACACGTCGAGGGTGAGCCGTTCGGCGTCGACAACCTCGGCGTCCCACACCGCGGGTTCGTCCTCGGCCTCGTCGGCCGCGACCACCATGATCTTGGCGATGAGCCCGTAGGCGGACGCCCAGTCGGTCGCCAGCTGTGGGGTCCACTGGTCGCCCAGGAAGTGGGCCAACGTGGCGAGCAGCGAGGCGCCGACCGCGTCGTAGTGGGCGGCGACCGCCCCGAAGCGCCGGTGGTCCCGTCCGAGCTGGGCGATGAACTCGGACACCTCGTCGACCCGGTCGACGTGCGAGACGATCCGGCCGAGCGCCCCGACCAGACGGTCACGCTGGGTGGCCATCGACACCGGGAACATCTCCCGGGTGTCAGGGTGGGACAAGAACAAGTGCGAGTAGAAGTACAGCGGGACCTCGTCACCGAGTGACTCGGCGAGAGCCCACGTGCGCTTCAGCTCGGCGACGTCCATCAGGCGGTGCTGGTGACGACGTCCGCCCTGAGGCCGGCCACCACCTGCCCGAGCCGGCCGATGATGTCCTCGTCCACGCCGCCCTCCCTCAGTGCGGCCACGAGGTGGTCGACCACCTTGTCGTACGCCTCGTCGGTGATGTTGTGTCCGGCGTGAGCCTCGGCCAGCTCGCGCCCGTCGTACTCGACCGGGCCGCCCAGGACCTGCGAGATGAGGAGCACCTGGTGCCGCCGCAGGGCGGTCATGTCCACACCGGTGAAGTAGGGCGCCAACGCTGGATCGGCGAGGACGGCCTCGTAAAAGCGCCCGACGACCGCCGAAACGGCGGGACCACCTCCAATCCGGTCGTAGTCGGTGGTCTCGCCGGTGGCACTCATTGCTAACCCAACCCTTCTCATCGGATGTAGCACGCGCCGCAGGGCATCTCGACCTACGGTGCGGAAACCGTTCTTCCGGTGGTCTACCAGAAACCGCTCGGCGACGGATAGGGGGTCCCTCAGCGGAACCTGGTAGCGAGCGAGGCACATCGGTCCACGTCCTCGGCGCCGGCGAGGTCGGGAATGGCTAGGAACACCGCCTCGACGCCGAGGTCGCGCAACCGGGCGTAGCGCTCGGCGTGCGCGGCCGGCTCTCCGGCGTGGTGGCGAGCTGCATACGTGGCTGCGGCAGTCCTCCCGCGCAGCCGCTCGACCCGGCGAGCCGTGTCGTCCCTGGAGCTCCCGACGACCGGGACGTCGAGCACTGTGACGGCGACGTCGCCCGGGTTCCGTCCCGCGCGCTGAGCCGCCGTGCGAACCGTCTCGATGCGGCCCGGGAGGTGCGCCTCATCGGAGGAGATGTTGCAGGCGTCGCCGAGCGCGCCGGCGATGCGGAGCGTTCGTGAGCCCGAGCCTCCGACCAGGATCCGCAGGTCACCGACCGGCCGCGGGTAGAAGGTGGTCTCGGGCAGGGAGACCCGCTGACCCGAATACGCCTTGGTGCCCGGCGCCCAGAGCGCTCGCATCGTCTCGACGGTCGCCTCCAGGGCGTCCAGCCGTTCCTTCGGTGGCGGGAAGGAAACTCCGTACGCGCTGTGCTCCCTCTCGAACCACCCGGCACCGACACCGACGAAGGAACGGCCACCCGACAGCACGTCGAGGGTCGCCGCCTGCTTTGCCAGCACCCCGGCGTGGTGGAACGTGACCGGCGAGACCAGGGTCCCGAGCCGAAGGTCCGTGTCGAGGGCCGCCAGGTGGCCGAGGGTGACCCACGGCTCCGGGATCGGGTCCCACGCCCGTCCCACTTGCGGGATCTGGATCAGATGGTCCATGAGTGAAAGCCCGGCGAACCCAACCGCGGAAGCCCGCAGCGCCACGTCCCGTAGCCATCCCGAGGGGTCCTCACCCCAGGGGAACGCGCTCACCTGAAGGAACACGCCGGACAACCGACCCCGCCGGGCCGGTGTCGGCGGGGCCACAGGCGCCGTCGATGGAGCCGAGTCGTCCGTGACGAC
>JBKPQA010000224.1:0-3999 GCA_046733835.1 Actinomycetota bacterium | reverse complement strand
GCGCGGACCGCCGCCGACCTCGCCACCGAGTCCTGGACCCGATCGTCCGGTGAGTCCCCGCTGCGCTCCATGGCCAGTAGCACGTGGTGCGCGAGCCGCTGGGGCAGCACCTGTCGCGCCGCCTCGTACCGGATGGTCCGCCCGCGCAGCTCCTCCAGCATTTCGGTGACGGTGTATGCGGGTACTCGCCACTTGCGCGCCCCTCGTGGCACGACCAGCGCCTCGGTGGCTGGTCCGACGTGCGACCACACGGCCCGCTCCAGCACTTCGGCCAGCCGTGGATCGCCTTTGAGAACGGCACCTTCAGTCGAGTCGACCCCCGGTGCAGCGATCCCGCCGCCGAGGAGCTCTTCCGCCGTCGTGTGCCGCACCTCGACCTCGCCGAGCGCGGGCAGCACGGCGCCGATGTGGTCGAGGAAGGCTCGGTTCGGCCCCACGACGAGCACGCCCGACCGCAACAGCCGGTCCCGGAACGCGTACAGGAGCCACGCCGCTCGGTGCAGGCCCACCGCGGTCTTACCGGTGCCTGGGGCTCCCTGCACGCATACCGTCGTCCCCGCGTCGGCCCGCACGATCTCGTCCTGCTCGGGCTGGATGGTCGCGACGATGTCGCGCATCGGCCCAACGCGAGGTCGCTCGATCTCGTCGACGAGGATCTGGCTGCGGGTGACGTCGCCGGCCTCCGGGGCGATCAGGTGCTCGTCCTCGTACGCGGTGAGCCGACCCCGGTCGACGCCGAACCGCCGCCGCAGCCGCACGTTCATCGGGTCGGCCCGCGACGCCCGGTAGAAGGCACCCGACAGCTCGGCTCGCCAGTCGATGACCACGGGGTCGCCCGCCTCGTCGTTGACGTGCCGCCGGCCGACGTACCAGCGCTCGGGGGGCTCGCTGAGGTCGAGACGCCCGAAGAACAGGGCGGTCGTCGGGTCGTCAACCAGCTGTGCAGCGCGTCGGTGCAGCGTCATCGCGAGGAATTCGTCGGACACCCGGTCGCCGGCCGACGCGCGCGCCGAGAGGGTCTTCTCGCGCATCCGGGCCAGCTCGCGGCGAGCGTGCTCGAGGTATGCCTGTTCACTCGCCAGCTCCTCGCGCGCGTCGACCTGCCTGTGCGTCTCGGGCATGCGAACGGGGCCTTCCACAGGTGGCGGCGGCTCAGGGGAAGCGCGCCAGAGTACCTGCGGAAGGCCCCTTGGGGGCAACCGGTTTCGCGGACTCCTGAGTAAGGAGGCTAAAGGCGGAACCGGTGCCTACCCTCAGCCGGGACGGGCGGCGAGGGTGACCTTGATGTCCTGCTTCTGGGAACCGCGGATAACCGTGACCGTCACTGTGTCTCCCACCTTGTGCTCGTGGATGTTGGCGACGAGCGCCTCGGACGAGTCGACGGTCTTGCCGTCGATCGCGATGACGGCGTCCTCCGCCTGCAGGCCGGCCTGTGCCGCTGGGGTGCCCGCCGACACGGACTTGACCAGCGCGGCCTGCCGCTTGCTGTTGCCGTCGGTGACAGTCGTGTCGCTCGCGGAGACGCCGATGTAGGGGTGCTGCGCGGTGCCGGTGGCGATGAGCTGGTCGGCGATCGACTTCGCCTCGTTCGACGGGATCGCGAACCCGATGCCGATGTTGCCGCTCTGCCCACCGCTGGACGAGCCGAGCGAGGCGATGGAGCTGTTGATTCCAATGAGCTTGCCGTCGGCCGTGACCAGCGCGCCGCCGGAGTTGCCCGGGTTGATGGCCGCGGACGTCTGGATGGCGTTGGTGACCACCGTGTCGGAGGTGCCCTGCTGCTGGAGCCCGGGGAGCTGGCCCTGCTGGCCCTGCTGGCCCTGGCCACCCTCGCTGGCCTGCGTCGTGACCGGGCGGTTCAACGCGCTGACGATGCCCGTGGTGACGGTGCCGGAGAGGCCGAGCGGGTTACCGATGGCCATGACCGGCTGTCCGACGGTGAGCTGCGACGAGTCGCCGATGGTGATCGGGACGAGGTCGCTGGGCGGGTTGCTCAGCTGCAGCACGGCGAGGTCGGTCGACGCATCGGTGCCGACGATCTTCGCGTCGTAGGTGCGGCCGTCGCTCATGGTGACGCTGATCGTCGCGTTGCTGCCGGCGCCGGTGGCGACGTGGTTGTTGGTGAGGATATGGCCCTGGTTGTCGATGATGACACCGGAACCCTGGCCTTCGGCCTGGCCGCTCTGAACAGTGATCGAGACGACGCTGGGGCCGACGGCCTTGGCGGTCGCGGTCCAGTCCGGAGCAGAGGCGTTGCCCTGGATGACCTGCGGCGACGTCGAGCCGTTGCTCTGGGTGGTCGCCGCTGGGGTCGAGGAGGGGGCCGGCGTCGCATACCGGGTGGCAGCGTAGGTGCCACCGCTGGCCAGGGCTGCGGCGAGGATCGCGACCGCGGTCATCTGGCCGACCCCGCGGCCCGGCTTCGCCTTGGGCGCGGGCGTGGGCGTCGGCGTGGCCGGTGGGTACGTGGGGTAACCGCCGTAGCCGCCGCTCGCCGGCGTGCCGTACCAGGCAGGCTGGGCGGTCGTCTCGGTGGGAATGCTGGTGGTGGGCGTCTCGCTCGGGCTCGAGTACTCGGACTGGCCGAGCCACTGGTGCGACCGGGTCTGCTCGGGTGCCTGCTCGGAGGTGTGCTCGGCGGCCTGGTCCGGTGTGTGCTCCGTGGCCTGCTCGGTGGCGCCCTGGTCCGGACGGGTCCTCGTGGGGTCCGGGTGGATGTCCTGCTGGGTCATGGCGATTGCTGCTCCTCTGGGTGACTTTCCTCTACTCAACCTCCGCGTCGTCAAGGGTCCCTGTCGCATCACTGTGAGCATGCTGTGGGAGTTCGACGACGAAGGTCGCGCCGCCTCCAGGGGTCTGAGACACCCCCACGTTGCCGTGGTGGGCGCTGACGATCGCGGCCACGATGGCCAAGCCGAGGCCGGTCCCGCCGCTACCCGCGATGCCGCGCCGCCGGCGCGCGGGGTCGCCCCGGTAGAACCGCTCGAACACCCGCCGGGCCTGCGCCGGGTCGACTCCAGGGCCGTGGTCCCGGACCTCGAGCGCGGCGCAGCCATTGGAGCGGTTTCCCACGGCGATCTCGACCGGCGTGGCGGGCGGCGTGTGGTGCAAGGCGTTTGAGACGAGGTTCGTGACGACCTGCCGCAGCCGCTGCTCGTCGCCGAGAACGTGGACGGGTCCAAGCGGGCCGTCGAGTCCGATCAGCCGGATGTGCCGGTCGGGCGCCAGGACGCGGGCGTCCTGGGTGGCGTCGCCGGCCAGGACCGCCAGGTCTACGTCGTCGAAGACCACCGGGCGCTCGCCCTCGACGCGCGCGAGCACGAGAAGGTCCTCGACCAGTCCCGACATCCGGGAGGCCTCGCTCTCGATCCGCGCGAAGGCCCCGGCGACGTCCTCGGGCTGGCGCACCGCCCCCTGCCGGTAGAGCTCGGCGTAGCCCCGGACGGTGGCGAGCGGGGTCCGCAGCTCGTGGGACGCGTCGGCGACGAACTGGCGCATGTGCTCCTCGCTGGCCTCGCGGACCGCGAAGGACTGCTCGATCTGCGCCAGCATGGCGTTGAGCGAGCGGGAGAGCGAGGCCACCTCGTCACGGGTCGTCGGTTCCGGCACCCGCTGGGTGAGGTCGCCGGCGGCGATCGCCGCGGCCGTGTCCTCGATCTGGGTGAGCGGGCGGAAGGCGCGGCGGACCGCATACCAGCCGATCCCGAGCGCGGCGGCGAGGACGGCAACCCCGATGAGCAAGGCGTATGCGAGGAAGCTGCCCAGGGTCAGCTCCAACTGCCGTAGCGGCACGGCGACGACGTAGACCGCGTCGCGGCTTGCGTTGACGCCGGCGATGGCCCGCCAGCGGAGGTCGGCGTCGTCCGGGCTGGCCGAGTCGATCGTGAACGGCTGGGAGGAGGTGACCCGCGGGTCGACGATCGTCAGGCTGGGAATGGCCGGCTCGGCGCCCGGCTCGGTCGCTGCCTCGGCGAGCTTCAGGACGCCGGTGCCGTCGGG
>JBKPQA010000223.1:0-9468 GCA_046733835.1 Actinomycetota bacterium | reverse complement strand
CACCGGATCCTGGTCCACCGGGCGCTGACCAGCGCCTGAGGTACGTCTTGCACGGTCGCTTTCGCCAGGCGGCTCGAGGCGTGTCTACCCGAGTCACCGCCGTACGCCCCAAGCAAGACAGGAAGAGCGAAATCACCGTGTCCGCACGCATCACCTCCGGCGCGCCCAAGAAGGCCCGCTGGACCGCCGCCCAGAAAGCGGCCGCCCGCAAGACGTCTGCCCACAAAACGCCCGCCCGCAAGACGCCGGGCTGGCAAGGGGCATCGACCAGGCCCCGCCTCGAGCGCGCAGCCGGCGCCGACCGCCCGTCGCGCGCCGAAAACCCTTCCAGGGCAGATCGGACCGATCGGCCGCTTCGGCCCAAGCAAGCCTCGCGCCCGAAGGGTGGCGCGGCCCCGCGCCCCACGGGTGTCGCCACCTCGCGCTCCGAGCGACGGTTGGACGGTCGGCCCGAACGGAGCCACTCCGGCCGGAAGCACGACTCGCGACGCCCGCAAGACTGGGTCGCCCACCAGCCGCAGATGACCCGGGGCCACGTGCCTGGGCGGCCGCCCGCCGAGATCGACCCCGAGGGCGAGCGACTTGCCGCTGACAACTGGACCAAGGCCACTCGTCGTCCCCTGAGCGCCGGTCCGGTCGAGGTTGCGCCCGACAACGCGTTCGCGGCGCTCGGCCTGCCGGAGCGACTGGTCGAACGCCTGGCGCGCGACGGGATCACCGAACCGTTTCCGATCCAGGCGGCCGCCATACCGGACGCGCTAGCCGGTCGCGACGTCCTCGGGCGGGGTCGGACCGGCTCCGGCAAGACGCTCGCCTTCGGTCTTCCGACCGTTGCCCGGCTCGCCGCCGACGCGCCGTCCTCGGCGCCACGGCGTCCCCGGGCACTGGTCCTCGTGCCCACTCGAGAGCTGGCCATGCAGGTGTCCGACGCACTCGAGCCGTTCGTGCACGTCATGGGTCTGCGTCACAAGCTGGTCGCCGGCGGCCTCAGTTACACAACACAGATCGCGGCCTTGAACCGCGGCGTCGACCTCCTTATCGCGACCCCCGGCCGGCTCAACGACCTGCTCGACCGTGGCGCCGTCGAGCTCGGTGACGTACGGATCGCCGTCCTCGACGAGGCCGACCACATGGCCGAGATGGGGTTCCTACCGGAGGTCACCGCGATCCTCGACCGGCTTCCCGTGGGCGGGCAGCGACTGCTCTTCTCCGCCACTCTGGACCGCGGCGTGGACGGGCTCGTGGAGCGCTACCTGGACGACCCGGTGACCCGCTCGACCGACGAGGCCGTGGCCGCCGTCACGACGATGCGCCACCACGTCCTCCTCGTCGAGCCGGTGCACAAGAAGGTCATCACCGCCGAGGTCGTCAACCGGCCCGGCCGGACGCTGGTCTTCGTCCGCACCAAGCTGGGCGCCGATCGCGTTGCCCAGCAGCTGCGCGAACAGGGCGTCCTCGCCGCCGCGCTCCACGGCGGACTCAGTCAAGGGGTTCGCAACCGGGTTCTCGGCGCCTTTCGTGACGGATCCCTGCCCGTGCTCGTCGCGACCGACGTCGCCGCGCGCGGCATCCATGTCGACGACGTGTCGGTGGTCCTTCAGGTCGACCCGCCGGCCGACCACAAGGACTATCTCCACCGGGCCGGGCGCACCGCACGGGCGGGGGAGGCGGGAACGGTCGTCACCCTCGCCCTTCCCCACCAGCGCCGCACCATGGAGCGACAGCTCCGCGAGGCCGGGGTGGAAGCCGTCCCCGCCAAAGCGGCTCCGGGAGACCCGGCGATCACGGCCACCGGTGGCCGGACACCGAGCGGTCTGCCGGTCCCCGATGCCGTCTTCCATCGGCTCCTCGAGGGCGACCGGCGCCGCGGGCGGCGATCGTCCCGTCCTGCTCGACCGCATCGGCAGGAGCGGTCTGGCTCGCGCACTGCAAAGCCGGACAGGCATGCCGCCAGGGGTCGCGGATCTCCAGCCTAATCAATGCCGCCGGCTCTCGTGGGCCCCAGCGGCACGGTCAGTCGCGAATGCCACACTGACGTCGTGGCCAGTGACGGGTGGGCGTTCCTCGCGGGTCGTCTTCTTGTGGCCGCCCCGCAGATCGAGGAGGAGACGTTCCGCCGGTCCGTCGTGCTGCTGCTCCACCACGACGAGGAAGGCGCTCAGGGCGTCATCCTCAACCGGCCGCTCGAGGCGGACATCGACGCCGTACTTCCGGGGTGGAAGTCGGTCGCCTCTACGCCGAAGACCGTGTTCCAAGGCGGCCCGGTCGAGCTGAACTCCGCCATCGGCCTCGTCACCGTCCCAGGTGACGAACCGGAGCCGCTGGGCATCAAGCACCTCTTCGGGGGGTTGGGGTTGGTCGACCTCGACGCTCCGCCGAACCTCGTCGCGCCGGAGGTCGCTGGTATGCGGATCTTCGCCGGGTATGCGGGCTGGTCCGGTGGCCAGCTCGAGCACGAGATCCTCCGGGGCGACTGGTACGTCGTCGACAGTGAGTCGCGGGACGCTTTCTCGGTCGCGCCGGAGCGCCTGTGGTCCGACGTGCTGCTGCGCCAGAAGGACAGCCTCAAGCTGGTCGCCAGCTACCCCGACGACCCGACCTTGAACTGACGGCCCAGAATGGGTTGATGAGCCACCAGCATCGCGAGAGCTGGGTCGACCGGCAGATCCGCGAGGCCCGGGAGCGCGGCGAGTTCGACAACCTGCCGGGTGCCGGCAAGCCGCTCGGGGACCTCGGTGATCCCAACGACCCCGACTGGTGGGTCCGCAACTACATCAAGCGCGAGAAGCTCGACATCTCCGGAGCGCTACCCACGCCGTTGGCCCTGCGCAAGGAGGCGTCCTCGTTTCCCCAGTCGCTGGCTGACGTCCGCAGCGAGGCCGAGGTCCGCGAGATCCTCGAGGACTTCAACCACCGGGTGAAGATCGATCGGCTTCGTCCGGCCGTGGGGAACCTGCCACCGCTGCTCGCCCGAACGGTCGACGTCGACGAGGTCGTCGAGCAGTGGCGCGAGCTGCGCGCGTGCATGACTCCGCCGCCGCCCTCCCCTCCGGTGACTGACGAACCGCTGTCGACCCCGGTCCGGGGCTGGTGGCGCCGGCTCTTCGGTGGCTGACCACACGCATACACTCGCGACATGACCGACCCGTACCCGGAGCCCGGCGCCCCCTCTGCACCCAGCACCGCCACCACGGTCCTCGAGCGCGAGGAGACACAGGAGCAGCTCGCCGAGCCGGGAGATCACGAGCGCTTCGCGCACTACGTGCGCAAGGAGAAGATTCTCGAGAGCGCGCTCAGCGGTGAACCGGTCGTGGCGCTGTGCGGCAAGGTGTGGGTGCCGGGTCGCGACCCCAACAAGTTCCCGGTGTGCCCGTTGTGCAAGGAGATCTACGACGGGATGCGCCGCGCGGAGGGTCACGACGACTGACGGCCGTCACTCACCGGCAGCCGCGGTGACGAGGGGGCCCGTCCGGTAGTCGATGCGCGTGGCGAGCGAGATCGCCGTCGAGGCGCGGATCACGTGCGAGTCATCCACGACGAGGTCGATGACGCGCTGCAGGTCGGCGTTGTCGCGTGCTACGACGCGGATGAGCAGGTCGCCGGAGCCGGTGATCGTATGCGCCTCGAGCACCTCCGGGATGCCGCCGAGGTGGTCGACGACCGGCCCGTGCCCGCGGCCCTGGCGGATCTCCAGTGTGCAGAACGCAGTCACCGGGTAGCCAAGAGCTGCGGGATCCACGGTGGGTGCGAACGACCGGATCACGCCGCGCCTGGTGAGCCGGTCCAGGCGGGCCTGGACCGTCCCTCGGGCGACTCCTAACCGTCGCGACGCCCCGAGTACTCCGACGTTGGGCTCGTCGGTGAAGAGCCGAACGAGGCGAGCGTCTAGCTCGTCCAGGATGGGGTGCGGCATGGACAGAGTGTCCAGCACAACCTCGGGTTCGGGCAACAACCTGTGCACCCTGACCAGCCCTGAGCCGTCCGGTTGACCACCGTAGGTGGCCGCCGGATGCTTCGGGCATGACGACGACGGTGTCCCCGATCAGTGACCAGCACGATCATTCCGTTTCTGACCTGACCCAGCAGGAGCGCGACGCCGGGTTCGACGTCGACCAGCTGAAGCAGTTGGTCGGACTCGTCGAGTACGACGAGGCCAAGGACGTCTTCCCGGTGACCGGCTGGGACGCCATCGTCTTCGTGGTCGGCAACGCCACGCAGACCGCGCACTACTACCAGGCGGCCTGGGGTATGCAGCTGGTCGCCTACCGCGGCCCGGAGACTGGCTTCCGGGACCACAAGTCGTACGTCCTCGAGTCGGGGTCGATCCGGTTCGTCATCTCCGGAGCCGTCCACCCCGACAGCTCCCACGCCGACCACCACCGACGGCATGGCGACGGCGTCGTCGACATCGCCCTTGAGGTGCCCGACGTCGACCGGTGCATCGCCCAGGCCCGGCGCGCGGGGGCCACCGTCCTCGAGGAGCCGCACGACGAGGCCGACGAGCACGGAGCCATCCGCCAGGCGGCCATCGCCACCTACGGCGACACTCGGCATACCCTCGTCCAGCGCGTTGTCGACGGCCGTCGCTACGCCGGGCCGTACAAGCCCGGTTACGTCGAGGCGACCTCGAGTGTGGCCCGTCGGGAGGGCCAGCCCAAGCGTCTCTTCCAGGCCCTGGACCACATCGTCGGCAACGTGGAGCTGGGCCGGATGGACGAGTGGGTGGCCTTCTACAACCGGGTCATGGGGTTCGTGAACATGGCCGAATTCGTCGGTGACGACATCGCTACGGACTATTCGGCCCTGATGTCCAAGGTCGTCGCCAACGGCAACCACCGGGTCAAGTTCCCGCTCAACGAGCCGGCGGTCGGCAAGCGCAAGAGCCAGATCGACGAGTACCTCGAGTTTTACCGTGGTCCCGGCGCCCAGCACCTCGCCGTGGCCACCAACGACATTCTCGCCACGGTGGATGCGTTGCGAGAGAACGGTGTCGAGTTCCTCAGCACTCCGGACTCGTACTACGAGGACCCTGAGCTGCGGGCCCGGATCGGCGAGGTTCGGGTGCCGATCGAGGAGCTGCAGAAGCGCGGCATCCTCGTCGACCGCGACGAGGACGGCTACCTCCTGCAGATCTTCACCAAGCCCCTGGGCGACCGCCCGACGGTCTTCTTCGAGCTCATCGAGCGACACGGCTCGTTGGGGTTCGGCAAGGGGAACTTCAAGGCACTGTTCGAGGCGATCGAGCGCGAGCAGGAGCGGCGCGGCAACCTCTGAGGATGGTCCGGTCCACGCAGGCCCGTCGAGTCGGTGTGGGAAACTCGGGACCATGAGCCAGCGCGCCGGGTGGTACGACGATCCGGAGAATCCCGAGAACCTCCGCTACTTCGACGGCGTCGTGTGGACCACGCACACGACACCGCGCACGTCGCCGTCCATTGCGCAGTCGACGATCGGGCTCGCGCAGGACACGCCGTCACGGCAGGCGCCCACTCAGCAGCTTCCGCAGCAGCCGACGCAGCAGATGCCCGGCGGCAACCAGCAGTACTCCCCGCCGGGGGACTCCGGACAGCAGCCGCCGTACGCGCAGCAGCAGCCGCCGTCCGGACAACAGCCGCCGTACGGGCAGCAGTACGGCCAGTACGGGCAGCCGTACGGTGGGCCGCAATACGGGCCGCCGGGATATCCGCAAGGCGGGTACAGCGCGATGCCACCCGCATACGCCACCGCTCTCGGGGTCAAGACCACCCCGGACGGGGTGCCGCTCGCCAGTTACGGCCAGCGGGTCGGTGCCTACCTCATCGACATGCTCATCGTCGGGCTCCTCACGACGGTGGCCGGCTGGTACTGGATCTCGCAACTGCTCACCTGGTACACCGCGTGGCTCTCCGACCTCATGGACGAGGCGCAACGCGGCGTCGAGCCGACGATCAACCAGGCCGACCTCACAAACGAGATCTACGGCTACGTCCTGGCCCTCAGTCTGGTCAGCCTCGTCGTCACCGTCGTCTACCAGGTGGCGTTCCTGACCTGGCGCGGTGCGACGCCCGGCAAGATGGCGCTCGGTATCGCGGTGCGACTCCGCGAGCGCCCCGGCAACCCCTCGGTGCTGGTCGCTCTCAAGCGCCAGTTGATCTTCATCGGGGCGAGCCTGCTGTCGTTGCTCCCGGGCGTGGGAGTTGTGGGATCACTCCTCATTTTCCTCAACCTCCTCTGGCCGCTCTGGGACGACAAGCGACAGGCGCTCCACGACAAGGTCGCCGCCACTAACGTCGTCGTACGACGTCGTGGGCGCTGACCGAGCCGTTACAACTGAGGCCGCCGGTGCGTTTTCGCTGACCCTCGACCGAGGACTGCGCCTGCTCGACCTGCTCGCCCGGCCCGAGAACGCGACCGGCATGACCGTCACCGCACTCGCGGCCAGCCTCGGGATGAGCCGCACCGCCGCATACCGGCTGTTGGGGACGCTCGAGTCCCACGGGTACGTCGGTCGCCTCCCCGACGGGCGGGTGCGACTGGGGTATGCGGTGAATCGCCTGGCCGCGGCCGTCGCCCCGCTTGTGCGGGCCGCCGCGACGCCGGTGTTGCGCCGGCTGGCCGACGAGGTCGGGGCGACCGCGCATCTGACCTTGGTCGACGGAGACGCAGCGCTCGCGGTGGTCGTGGTTGAGCCGACGTGGACCGACGTCCACGTGGCCTACCGGGCGGGGACCCGGCACGCCCTGGACCGCGGGGCGGCGGGGCGGGCCATTGTGCTGGGTCGTGAGGGCGGGGACGGCTGGGTGTCGAGCCGGAGCGAGCTGCAGCCGGGGGCGTACGGCGTGGCGGCGCCACTACCGGCGGGCGAGGTCGAAGGCTCCGTCGGGGTCGTCGCGCTGACCGACCTCGACGAGGAGCGGGTGGGTCCCGCCGTGGTCGCCGCGGCCGGCGGGGTGGGCGACGCCCTCGCCTGACTCCTTCCCGGGTCGAGGTATCTCCGAGCGCTCTAGCGCTCGCTGGCGACTCCACCGGCCACGATCCGGCCGCTCACCTCTCCCACGCCGATTCGGCTGCCATCCGGACCGGGCGCCCAGGCGGTCATCGTCACGACGTCACCGTCCTCGAGGAACCCGCGCTTGGACCCGTCGTCGAGGCCGACAGGGTTCGCATCGTTCGCGGTGAGCTCCACCAAGCTGCCCAGGGTGCCTGCTTCCGCGCCACTGACCGTGCCGGACCCCAGAAGGTCCCCGTCGCGGAGCGAGGCGCCGTTGACCGTGATGTGCGCGACCATTTGCTCGGGCGACCAGTACATGTCGCGGTACTCGGGGCGGCTGACGACTGTCCCGTTCAGGGATACCTCCAGGTGGAGGTCCAGCCCGCGCGCTGTTCCTTGGTGCAGGTAGTCGTGGGGGACCGGGTCCTGGCTAAGGAGGTCAACCCGCGCGGACTCGAACGCCGCCATCGGCGTGACCCACGCGGAAATGCTTGTGGCGAAAGACTTTCCGAGGAACGGGCCGAGCGGCACGTACTCCCAGGCCTGGATGTCCCGCGCGCTCCAGTCGTTGAGCAGGACCACTCCGAAGAGGTGGTCGGCGGCCTCGGACACCGCCACCGGCATACCGAGCGCTGTTGCACCACCGACCACGAAGCCGACCTCGGCTTCGAAGTCGAGCCGGGTGCTCGGACCGAAAAGCGGTTGGCCGCCATCCGGTGAGCGGCGCTGGCCGTTCGGGCGCAGGACGTCGGTGCCGCTCACGACGACGGTGCCTGAGCGACCGTGGTAGCCGATGGGGAGATGTTTCCAGGCGACCGGCAGCGAGGGGTTGTCGGGGCGGAGTATCGCGCCGAGGTTCGTCGCATGGTGCTCGCTGGCGTAGAAGTCGACGTAGTCGGCGACCTCGAACGGCAGGTGCAGCGTTACGTCCTCGAGCGGGTGGAGGAACGGCTCGACGGCGTCCCGATATGCGTCCTCGGAGAGGACCATGGTCAGCCACTCGCGGGCGGCGGCCCAGGCGTGGGGCCCCCGAGCCAGGAAGGGGTTGAGGCTGGCGCCGGCCCACGTCTCGCCGGACTCCATGCCGGCCTGCTGGGCGGTGGCGGCGGCGTCGAGGACCTGGTTGCCAATGCGCACACCGACTCGGCGGTCCGGCTCGGTGGCCGTCGAGAAGACTCCATAGGGGAGGGTCTGCAGGCCGAACGGGTCCGTCGGGTCGAGGTCCAGCCAGCTCGTCATGTTCGGTAGGATATCGGGACAGCAGTGTCCGATTATCGGACGGCCGTGGTCGGAAAGGGAGTGGTGATGGCGCACTACCAGCGGATGGGCAGCGTCCCACACAAGCGGCACACGCAGCATCGGCAGCCGTCCTCGCGCGGGAAGCAGGGCGGCCTCTACTACGAGGAGCTGATGGGGGAGGAGGGCTTTTCGTCCGACTCGTCGCTGCTCTACCACCGCAACATCCCGTCCACCATCGCCGACGCTCGAGAGTGGGCGGTCGGTGACCTCTCGACGACGCCGAACCACCCGCTCGTGCCGCGGCACCTGCGGTTGCACGACCTCTTCGACGCGGCCGCCGCGCGGCGGAGCGACCCCGTGACCGGGCGGCGGCTGGTCCTCGGGAACGGTGACGTGCGCATCTCGTATACGGTGTCGGCTCAGCCTTCGCCCTGGTACCGCAATGGGATCGGCGACGAGTGCGTGTTCGTCGAGCGCGGACGTGCTTCGGTGGAGACGGTGTTCGGGTCCTTCGACGTCGGGCCCGGCGACTACGTCGTCATCCCGCGGGCGACGACGCACCGGTGGCTACCGCGCCGCTCGCCGCGGGACCCGTTGCGCACGTATGCGATCGAGGCCAACTCGCACATCTCGCCGCCGAAGCGGTACTTGTCGAAGTACGGCCAGTTCCTCGAGCACTCGCCGTACTGCGAACGTGACCTGCGGCTCCCGGCGGGTCCGTTGCTGGCGGAGGACGTGGGCGGACGCGCGGGTGACGAGACCGAGGTCTTCATCAAGCACCGCGGGTCCGGGCCGGGAGGCGTCGTCGGGACGGTGCATACGCTGCCCTTCCATCCACTGGACGTCGTGGGCTGGGACGGCTGTCTATATCCGTACGTGTTCAACGTCGCCGACTTCGAGCCGATCACGGGACGCGTCCACCAGCCACCGCCGGTTCACCAGGTGTTCGAGGGCTGGAACTTCGTCATCTGCAACTTCGTGCCCCGCAAGGTCGACTACCACCCGCTGTCGATCCCGGTGCCCTACTACCACTCCAACGTCGACAGCGACGAGATCATGTTCTACGTCGACGGCGACTACGAGGCGCGGAAGGGCTCCGGCATCGGCAAGGGGTCGATCTCGGTGCACCCGGGCGGACACCCGCACGGACCACAGCCGGGGGCGACCGAAGGCTCGATCGGCGTGCACTACTTCGACGAGCTGGCCGTCATGGTCGACACCTTCCGCCCACTCGAGCTGGGCGAGGGCGGCCGGGCGGT
>JBKPQA010000222.1:0-4604 GCA_046733835.1 Actinomycetota bacterium | reverse complement strand
CTCGTTGAGCCGCCAGTGGCGGCGCACCGGGATCCAGTGGCGGTCGGCGGTGTCGAGCGCGAGGTTGGCCGTGTTGATGGCTCGGCGCAGCACCGACGTGTGAACGACATCCGGCAACAGCCCCTCGGTGACGAGCAGCTCCCCGCCCCGCACCGCCTCGTCCCGACCCTTGTCGGAGAGGTCCACGTCGACCCAGCCGGTGAAGAGATTCTTAGCGTTCCAGACGCTCTCACCGTGACGCAGCAGGACGAGGGTGTAGGTCATGGCGCCCACCTTATTGGCCGGGCGAACCCTCCAAGAGGTGCCGGAACGCCTCGAGGTTGCGGGTCGACTCGCCGCGCGAGATGCGCCAGGCCCACTCCTTGCGCATCGAAGAGAGGAAGCCCAGGACAAGCAGATCGTTGAACGGCGAGTCGGCTGCCTCGAGGACAACTCCGAACAGCTGGTCGAGGTATGCGGCGTCGACGGCTGAGGTCGGTACCTCTCCCTTGACGTAGACGTCGCCCGAGGTGTCGATCGCGTAAGCGAGTCCAGGCATCCGCAGGTTGTGCCGCAGCAGGTAGCGGTAGAACGCCTCGTGGTTCTCGTCGGGGTTGCGGACGACGAAGGCCGAGACGGACGTGGTGCGGTCGCCGACGAGGAGAGAGGCGACGGTTCGAAGCTTCTTCTCTCCGGGCAGCGTGACGACGAACTCGCCGGACCGCCCGCCCAGTTCCCACTCGATGCCGGCGTCCTCGAGGTATGCGCGCACGGTCGCCTCCGCCTCGGGCGCGGTCGGGTTTCCGTTCGTCACGGGATGAGCGCCGGCGGCGCCTGGACCACCGCAGCGAGCGGGTCCAGCGGGGTGGGGGTACGGACCCGGCGAGCTTCGGCATACACCTCGAGGAGGTGGTCGGTGGTGGCTCCCCAGCCGAAACTCTGCGCGTGGACCGAGGCCCGGCGGCCCAGGTTGCGGCGCCCGTCGTAGTCGGCGAGGAGGGACTCGACGGCGTCGGTCCAGGTGCCGAGGTCGTGACCCTCGACCAGCACCCCGGTGTCGCCGACCGCCATGGGCAGCCCTCCGACGTCGGCAGCGACCACCGGCGTGCCGCAGGCCTCGGCCTCGAGAGCGACCAGCCCGAACGACTCGCTGTGCGACGGCATGAGGACAAGGTCGGCGGCGCGGTACCACTGGGCCAGGACCGGACGCGAGACCGGTGGGACGAACCGGGTGTGGTCGGCGACACCGAGGTCGGCGGCGAGCGCCTCGAGCTCGCCGGGACGGGTGAGACCAGAGCCGCTGGGACCGCCGAGCACGGCGAGAACGAGGTCCTCCCTCCAGTCCGGATGGCGGCGGAGCAGCTCGGCGCCAACTCGGAGCAGCAGGTCGGGGCGCTTGAGCGGCTGGATGCGGCCGACGAAGAGCAGGAGGCGCGCGCGTGCCGGCAGACCGAGAGCCCTCCGCGCGGCGGCGCCGTCACCAGGGGTGAACGTGCCGAGGTCCACGCCGGGCGTCACGACGCATACCTTGGCCGGGTCGGCCTCGTAGAGCTCGACGAGGTCGGCGGCCTCGCCCTCGGTGTTGGCCACCAGCCGGTCCGCGGCCTCGACGACCTGCGCCTCGCCGATCTCCCGGCCCGGCGGCTCCGGACTGTCGTCGGTGGGCAGGTGGAGGTTCTTGACCCGGGCCATGGTGTGCATGGTGTGGACGAGGGGCACGCCCCAGCGGTCCGCGGCCAGCCAACCGACCTGTCCGGACAGCCAGTAGTGCGAGTGCAGGACGTCGTACCAGCCCTCGGGCCGAGCGGCGGCGGCCCGCATCACGCCGGCCGCGAAGGCGCAGAGCTGGCCGGGGAGGTCGGCCTTGCTGAGTCCCTCGTACGGGCCGGCGGTGATGTGCCGCACCGACACCCCCGGGACCAGCTCGACGATCGGCGGGATCGCGCCCGTCGTGGCCCGCGTGAAGATGTCGACCTGGATGCCGCGGGCGGCGAGCTGTTTGGACACCTCGGCGACGTAGACGTTCATGCCCCCGGCGTCCCCGGTGCCTGGTTGCTCGAGGGGCGAGGTGTGGACGCTGACCATGGCGACCCGCTGGATCTCGTCAGGGGTGGCCACCCCCGCAGCGTATGCCGACGGTTTGGGCCGCGCCCGACCAGCCTCTTTCCGTCTTCCAGGCTCCCGTTCTTGTGACTTTCGGGCCGTCCGCGGCCCTCAGATCGGTAACAAGGGGAGTCTGGAAGCGGAAAGCCAGGCGCATAGCCTCGCGGACGTGGCAGGAAACCGGCCGGTCGGCGTCGTCACTCGGGGGACCACCAACCCGAACCGGCTGCGGCGCGTCGACCGCTGGCTGGCGGATGTCGAAGGGTGGCGACTCCGCGCCGCCAGCGAGCCGCCCGTCGTCGTCGACCTCGGGTACGGCGCCTCTCCGGTTACCGCGCTAGAGCTGCACGACCGTCTCGTCCGGGTCCGTCCGGACGTGGAAGTGGTCGGCATCGAGATCGACCCCGAGCGCGTCCGGGCCGCACAGCCGTTGGCAAGGCCGGGGCTGTCGTTCGTGCTGGGCGGCTTCGAGGTGCCGTTGACCGGCGCACGGCGGCCCGTCCTTGTGCGGGCGTTCAACGTGCTGCGCCAGTACGCCGAGGAGGAGGTCCACGCTGCCTGGAACCTGGTCCGTGACCGGCTGGCTCCGGACGGCCTCCTCGTGGACGGCACGTGCGACGAGATCGGCCGACTCGCGACCTGGGTGGCCGTCGACCAAGCGGGGCCGCGGAGCCTGACCCTCTCGATGCGGCTCCGTGGACTGAACCGGCCCTCGACGGTGGCCGAGCGGCTACCTAAGGTCCTCATTCACCGGAACGTTCCCGGTGAGGCCGTGCACGCCTACCTTCAAGCCATGGACCGAGCGTGGGACCGGGCTGCCCCTCAGGCGAGCTACGGCGTGCGGCAGCGCTGGCTCAACGCATGCGCCGGCCTGCAGGAGCAGGGCTGGCCGGTGCTCGAGGGTCCGCGTCGCTGGCGGCTCGGCGAGCTCACGGTCGCCTGGGAGGCGGTGGCGCCAGGACGGCGTCAGCGGGCGTAGTCGTCCTCGAGGCGCTCGATGTCGGCCTCGTCGAAGTGCCCGAACGCGACCTCCAGCAGCCGGGCCGGCCGGTCCCCGCTGTTGCCCATGCGATGCGTGGCGCCGCACGGGACCCAGATCATCTCGCCGGGCTGGGCCTGCCACTGCCTGTCGTTGACGGTGATGTCGATCGGGACGTCGAGGACCTGCCACATCTCGCCGCGGTGCTCGTGCCGCTGCAGGGACAGCCGATGGCTCGGGTCGACGGTGATGATCTTGACGGTGACCTGCTCGTTGGAGACGAACTGCTGGAACTTCCCCCACGGCCGCTCCACGACGAAGATGTCGACCGTCGGGTCACGGTCGCCGGGGTCGTACTCGCTCTGAGTGTGAGTGGCCTCGTCGGTGAGGTGCAGCTGGTCGCTCATGGACCGACAGTCTGCCCTACTTCGCAGGTCGCCCCGTTCACCACGGTCCGTAGGGACCGTCGTGAGAACGGCCCCGCCCGCTCACCTGGCGCAGCGCCGGCCGGACGTCGGCGAGGTAGACCGCGGCGGCGATGAAGCCGATCAGCCCGAAGAGGTTCAGCACGTTGAACAGCGTGATGACGCCGAGGACGACGGCCACCAGCAGGAGGATCATCCAGAAGTTCTTCGTTCGCTTCCCAGCGGCCAGGTACGCGTCGGGCCGGTGCCGGAGCGCGTCGACGAGAGCAAAGACCTCGCACGCCAGCGCGAGCAGGCCGAGGATCATCACGAGCGTGCTCTGGAAGTTCGTGAAAGCGGTCATGGGCAGGGTCACCTCTGTTGGGTCACGGGCTCTCAAGGACCAGTGTGACCGGCCCGTCGTTCACCAAGGAAACCGCCATGTCGGCTCCAAAGGTTCCCGTTTCGACGTGAACGCTCTTGGCGCGGAGAGCGGCGACGACCGACTCGACCACGGGTTCGGCAACCGAACTGGGTGCGGCGGCGTTCCACGTGGGCCGGCGACCTTTCCGGGCGTCGCCGTAGAGGGTGAACTGGCTGACCACCAGTACCGGAGCCCCGGCGTCCAGCACCGACTGTTCGTCCCGCAGCAGTCGAAGATCGGCGATCTTCCGGGCCAGCCACTCGACCTCGGCCGACCCGTCGTCGTGGGTGACCCCGACCAGTGCGACGAGGCCCGGTCGGTCGATCGAGCCGACCACCCGCCCGTCCACCCACACGGAGGCGGAGGTCACCCGCTGCAGGACCGCACGCATACGTGCTCAGAACCCGACGGCGACGATGCCGCCCACCGGGTCACCATGGCCCAGGACCGGAGCGAAGGCCATGTCGTCGAGCGCGGCAGGGGCCTCGACTCCGAGGCGCCGCAAGACCGCCGCGAGGACGACGGCCTTGGCCCGCGGGTAGCCGTCGGCGATCTTGACCGCGACCCCCCGCCCGTCGGCCAGCCCGACCGCATACACCGATTCCGCGCCGTCCTTGGCGATCAGTCTGGGCGCCTCGCGGACCAGCTTGGTGACATCTCGGTGGGTGCCGCCGAGGTACATGGGTTCCGCCCGAATCGCCGTGGCGACGCGCGC
>JBKPQA010000221.1:0-3179 GCA_046733835.1 Actinomycetota bacterium | reverse complement strand
TGTTCACCGTTGCGGACCGGGACGAGTCGGCGGCGACGGCGGAGCGGTTCGGGGCGACGGTGCTGTCCTCGAGTGAGAACGAGTGGACCCGTGAGGCCGTGATCCGCGACCCGCAGGGCGCGATCCTGACGTTGAGTCAGTTCGCGCCGGCCGAAAGCGGGTGACTGGCGCGCATACCCGTCCGTGCGGGCCCGGGCCTAGGCGGTCGGAGCTCCGACCACCTTTACCCGGACTCACGGCACCCACCCTGACGTGCACGGTGACCCGCCGTCAGACGGTCAGGCGCTCTCCTTGCGCTGCTGACGCTTGGCGCGCACCGGCACGTCACGCCGGACCACCGTCGGGAGGACGTTGTCGAGGACGACCTCACGAGTGACGACGACGCGGGCGATGTCGTCCTCGCTGGGGACGTCGAACATCACGGGGAGCAAGACCTCCTCCATGATGGCCCGCAGCCCGCGCGCGCCGGTGCCGCGCAGCAGTGCCTGGTCGGCGACCGCCTCGATCGCCTCGGTGGTGAACTCCAGCTCGACGCCGTCGATGTCGAACATCTTCTTGTACTGCTTGACCAGCGCGTTGCGCGGCTCGGTGAGGATCTGCACCAGTGCGTCCCGGTCGAGCGGGCTGACCGTGGTGATGACCGGGAGCCGGCCGATGAACTCGGGGATCAGTCCGAACTTCATGAGGTCCTCGGGCATCACTTCGTGCATGGACTCGGCGAGGTCCTTCGGCGTGTGAAGCTGGCTGCCGAAGCCGAGTCCCTTCTTGCCATTGCGGGACTCGATGAGCTTCTCCAGGCCCGCGAAGGCGCCGCCGACGATGAACAGGACGTTCGTCGTGTCGATCTGGATGAACTCCTGGTGGGGATGTTTGCGGCCGCCCTGCGGCGGGACGCTGGCCGTCGTACCCTCGAGGATCTTGAGTAGCGCTTGCTGGACGCCCTCGCCGGAGACGTCGCGGGTGATCGACGGGTTCTCGCTCTTGCGGGCGATCTTGTCGACCTCGTCGATGTAGATGATGCCGGTCTCGGCCTTCTTGACGTCGTAGTCGGCGGCCTGGATCAGCTTGAGGAGGATGTTCTCGACGTCCTCACCGACGTAGCCGGCCTCGGTCAAGGCCGTGGCGTCCGCGATGGCGAACGGGACGTTGAGCATCTTGGCCAAGGTCTGCGCGAGGTACGTCTTGCCGCAGCCCGTCGGGCCGATGAGCAGGATGTTTGACTTCGCGATGTCGACGTGGTCGGAGTCCTTCTTGACCGGCCCCGACTCACCCGCCTGTATGCGCTTGTAGTGGTTGTAGACCGCGACGGCGAGCGCCTTCTTGGCGGTGTCCTGGCCGACGACGTAATTCTGCAGGAACTCGAAAATCTCCCGTGGCTTGGGCAGCTCGTCGAGGCCGAGCTCGGAGGACTCGGCGAGCTCCTCCTCGATGATCTCGTTGCAGAGGTCGACGCACTCGTCGCAGATGTAGACACCCGGTCCGGCGATCAGCTTCTTGACCTGCTTCTGCGACTTGCCGCAGAACGAGCATTTCAGGAGGTCGCCACCGTCTCCGATGCGTGCCACGTGGGTCCTCCTGCTGTCCGGGAACTGTTTTCCGGCTTTTCCGCGGGCCGCGGTCCGACTGACGCTACCGGTAGCACCGCCTGTCCGCTTCTATTACACGCGCAGACCCGTCGCGTCGCACACCCCATTGGCGTCCGTTCCGCTGTCGGCGGACAGTCGGGCCTCCCGTTTGCTACGACAACCGGCCAGCACCGGGGGCCGAGTCGGATCGAACTGGAACTCCCACCTCAGCGGGCTGTCGTGGGATTTCCAGTTCGACAAACGCGGCGGTATGCGGATGCGCCTCCCCAGAGGGCGTCAGCCGTCCAGCGAGCCCTTCCGGGACAAGAGCACCTCGTCGATGATGCCGTACTCCTTGGCGGTCTCGGCCGAGAGGATCTTGTCGCGCTCGATGTCCTCGTTGACCTGCTCCGGCGTGCGCCCGGTGTGCCTCGCCAGGGTCTCCTCGAGCCAGGTGCGCATCCGAAGCACCTCGTTGGCCTGGATCTCGATGTCGGACGCCTGACCGTAGTCACCGCCGGCCAGCGCCGGCTGGTGGATGAGGATCCGGGCGTTGGGCAGGGCGAAGCGCTTGCCCTTGGTGCCCGCCGCCGTCAAGACGGCTGCGGCCGAGGCGGCCTGCCCGACGACGAACGTCTGGATGTCGGGCCGGATGTACTGCATCGTGTCGTAGATCGCGGTCATCGCCGTGAACGAGCCGCCGGGGCTGTTGATGTACATGAGGATGTCGCGGTCAGGGTCCTGCGACTCCAGCACGATGAGCTGGGCGATGATGTCGTCGGCGGATGCGTCGTCGACCTGGACGCCGAGGAAGATGATCCGGTCCTCGAACATCTTCGTGTAGGGGTCGAGGCGCTTCATCCCGTAGGACGTGCGCTCCTCGAACTGCGGCAGGATATAGCGGCCCTGCGGCGCGTAGTTGATGCCGGTCACTTGCTGTCTCCGTTCGTGCTGGCGTCTCCGGTCAGCGGCGCGTCACCTTGGTCGTTCCCGCTCTCGGCCTGAGCCGCCCTGGTGAACACCTGGTCCACGAAGCCGTACTCCTTGGCCTCCTCGGCGGTGAACCACCGGTCGCGGTCGGAATCACGCTCGATCTGGTCGAGCGGCTGCCCAGTGTGCTGGGAGATGAGCTCGGCCATCTGCTTCTTGATGTGGAGCATCTGCTCCGCCTGGATTTTGATGTCGCTCGCCGTGCCGCCGATGCCGCCCGACGGCTGGTGCATCATCACGCGGGCGTGCGGCGTCGCATACCGCTTCCCGGGGGTACCGGCGCTGAGCAGGAACTGGCCCATCGACGCGGCCATCCCCATCGCGACGGTGGCCACGTCGTTGGGCACCCACTGCATCGTGTCGAAGATCGCCATGCCCGCGGTCACCGAGCCGCCCGGGCTGTTGATGTAGAGCCAGATGTCCTTGTTAGGGTCCTCGGCCGCGAGGAGGAGCATCTGCGCGCAGATCGCGTTGGCGTTGTCGTCGCGCACCTCGGAGCCGAGGAAGATGATCCGCTCCTTGAGCAGGCGGTTGTAGATGTGGTCGTCCAGGCCGAGAGTCTGGGTCTCGCCGGCGGCGACGATCTCGTGGTCGTTGGCCACAGTGGCCTCCATCAGGTCGTAA
>JBKPQA010000220.1:0-5867 GCA_046733835.1 Actinomycetota bacterium | reverse complement strand
AGCGCTGATCGACCGGACCCTCGACCGGTTCAGCCGACTCGACATCCTCGTCAACAACGCTGGTTGGACGAGGCTGGTCGACCACGCCGATCTCGAGGCGCTGACCGACGAGATCTTCCTACGGACGTTCGAGATCAACGTGTTCGGCACCTGGTGGCTGACCAAAGCGGCCATGCCGTTCCTGCGCCAGTCCCCCGATGCCAACGTGGTCATGATCACCTCCGTGGCCGGCGTCCGGCCCGTGGGCTCGTCCATCGCCTATGCGATGTCCAAGGCGGCGTTGAACCACCTCGTGGCCCTGCTGGCCAAGTCCTGCGGACCGGTCCGGGTCAACGCCGTTGCTCCAGGCCTCGTGGCCACTCCCTTGACGGCCGAACTGCACAAGCAACATGCGGCCACCGCGGCCACTGTGCCGTTGCACCGGTCGGCTCGTCCGGACGACATCGCGGAGGCGGTGATCGGGTTGTTGCGAAACTCCTACGCCACAGGTCAGGTCACGGTCGTCGACGGAGGCAGCTCACTCGTGTGGTGACGTGACCCGTCGGCTGGCACGACGCGGTGGCCCCGCTGCCTGCCGATCGCCGTTAGACGTGACGGCGCGTCGTTACCACCCGGAACCGGTTTGCCACGAACGCTGCGTCCGTGTACGCGGCGTTCGCCGCGGGGTTGGCTCCGGTGCCGTGATAGTCGGAGAACGCGGTGGTCTGGTTGACGAATACTGGCCCGGTGAGGTTCTCGGACAGCGCCACTCCCGCCTCGGCGGCCGCATCGCGCGCGGCGTCCAACACCTCGGACGACGTCGACCAGACTCCCGCTGTCATCCCCCCGTGCTCGCGCACCGTCTCGACGAACCGCTCCAGCGACTGCTCGGTCGAGGTCGTCCGGATCAGGAAGGTGACCGGCCCAAAGCACTCCCGCGTGTAGATGTCCTCGCTCGACGCGTCGAGCGCCACCAGTCCGGGGGCGCGCACCACCGCGTCCGGGTATGCGGGATGGGTCACCGCCCGGGGCGCCAGCACGACGGACCCGCCTCCGCGCGAGGCCAGCTCCGAAATCCCGGCGGCGTTACCGCGGACCTGGTCATTGACCGTCGCGCCGAGGATCTCCACCGCGCGAGCGTCGTCACCAGTCAGCTTGCCGATGGCCGCCGCCAGACGATCGCCCACCTCCTCGAACGACAGATGACCCTCGTCGGTGTCGATGCCGTCCTCCGGAACGTAGATGTTCTGCGGGGTGGTGCACATCTGGCCGGAGTAGAGGGACAGTGAGAACGCGAGGTTGCCGAGCGCCGCCCGGAGATCGGAGGTCGAGTCGACCACGACGGTGTTGACGCCCGCCTTTTCTGTGAACACCAAGGCGCCGCGGGCCGCGCCCTCGCGCTCCAGCCATTCCCCGAACCGCGGACCGCCGGTGTAGTCGATGATCGCCACCTCGGGCCGCTCGGCCAGTACCCGAGCCAGACCCTCGCCGTCGGCCTCCGCCGCCAGCTGCACGAGGTTCGGGTCAAAGCCGTTGTCGCTCAACACGATTCGCGCGACGTCGACGGTGATCGCGAGCGGAAGGACCGCCCTGGGGTGCGGCTTGACCATGATCGGGTTGCCGGTCACGAGCGACGCAAAGAGACCTGGGTAGGCGTTCCATGTCGGGAACGTGTTACAGCCAATGACCAGCGAAATGCCTCGCGGGACAATGCGATACGACTTCTCCATCCGGATCGGTGCGTCCTTGGCCGGCTTCTCCCAGATGACCGAGGGCGGCACCCGCTCCTGCTCGACCAGCCCGGCGACGATCGCCTCGACCGCCCGGTCCTGCGCGTGGGGACCACCGGCCTGGAAGGCCATGACGAACGGTTGCCCCGATGTGTGCATCACCGCGTTGGCCATCTCGAAGCCCCGCCGGTTGACCGCGTCGACGATCTCCAGGCATACCGCCGCTCGCACCTGCGGCCCGGCGTCCCGCCAGGCCGGCATCGCGGTGTGCGCGGCGGCGAGCGAGCGGTCCACATCCAGGTGCGGGTACGACACCCGAAGCTGCGGCCCGTATGGAGAGACTTCCGAGCCCACCCACGATCCGTCGGTGGGCTGGTCGGCCAGCGACGCATACCGGTTCCCCAGGTGCGCCTCGTATGCGGCCAGCCCGTCGGCCGCCGCCGTCTCGCCGTACACGCGGGGAGACGGTGACTCCGGGTAGCGCGAGAAGAAGCTCCGGGCCGCCAGTGCGGCGCGCCCTTCCGAGAGAGCGTCCGCGTGCTTCTCGAGCAGCGGATGAGGCGGAGTCGCTGTCGTCGTCACCCAGCGATCGTAATCAGGGGTGCCGGTATCAGCGTCATCGTCAGGACGCATACAGCCACAGCGGGCACACTGCCCTCATGGGAACCACCGGCGTCCACACGCTGCTGTGGCGCAAGGGCGAGGTCACCGCGCGAGACTTCCCGCTTGATGACGTCTCCGAGCACCTCGCGGACGAGGACTCACTGGTCTGGGTCGACATCCTCCAACCCGACCACGGGTTGCTTCAGAAGCTGGCCGAGGAGCTCGGCCTCGACTCCCACGCCGTCGAGGACGTCGTCGAGGAGGCCAGCCGACCGAAGGCCACCATGCACGCGCACCACTCCTTCGTCAGCGTGTATGCGACTCGGCTCGATCACCCGGGAACCGGCCCGATCGCGCCGGACCAGGTATTGGCCTCGCGGTTGCGCCTGACCAAGGTCTCGACCTTCGTGCTGCCGCGGGGCATCGTGACCGTCCGCGACAACGATGGCTTCGACATGGCCGAGGTGAAGCAGCGGTGGGACGACAACAGCGAGCTACTTCACCTGGGCGGTGGCGCGCTCCTCCACGGACTGCTCGACGTCGTCGTCGACGGTCACTTCGACACCGTCCAGCAGCTCGACGACGCCATCGAGTCCCTCGAGGACGGCCTCTTCGCGGAGCAGCAGCAGACTCGCAGGACCCAGCAACGCACGTTCCGGATCCGCAAGGAGCTGGTCGAGCTGCGCCGCGTCGTGCTCCCGATGCGTGAGGTCGTGGGCGCCGTCCTACGGCACCGCACCGAGCTGCACAAGGACGGCAACGAGCTGGACGGGTGGTTCTCGGACCTCTACGACCACGCGATCCGCGCCGCCGAGTGGACAGAGTCCCTGCGCGACATGATCACGTCGATCTTCGAGACGTCGCTGTCGCTCCAGGACGCCCGCCTCAACACCGTGATGAAGAAGCTCACCGCGTGGGCGGCGATCATCGCGGTGCCCACCGCAGTGACCGGCTGGTACGGGCAGAACATTCCCTATCCCGGGTTCGGCCACCCCATCGGCGTCATCACCTCCACCGTCCTCATCGTCGGAATCGCCGTGGGGCTGTACATCACGTTCAAGCGCAAGGACTGGATCTAAGTCGCACCCCACGAAGTTCTCCGCTGCGCTCCGATACTTCGCGGGGACCCCGACAAAGACACCCACGAAGTTCTCCCCGCGAGTCACCCCACGAAGTTCTCCGCTCCGCTCCGATACTTCGCGGGGACCCCGACGAGCGAGGGAGGGGCGGTCCGACGGCCCGCTTTGGCAGGATGGCGACATGACGGCCGACGGTCCTCGGGGCGACGTCGCGGTCGTCGGCACCGGGGCCATGGGCGCCGGGATCGCGCAGGTCGCGGCGGTCGCCGGACACGACGTCTACCTCCACGACGCCGGGCCGAACCGCGCTGCCGCGGCCGCGCAAGGTCTGGCCCAGCGCCTCTCGGAGTTCACGGCCAAAGGTCGAATGACCGCCGAAGCCGCGCGCGCCGCGACCGACCGTGTCCACGTCGTCGCCGGCCTCGCCGACCTGCCTCAGTGCGAACTGGTCGTCGAGGCCGCGGTCGAGGACCTGGAGGTCAAGCGGTCGATCTTCACCGAGCTGAGCCGGCTCCAGGCACCGACGACCCTCCTGGCCACCAACACGTCGAGCCTCGACATCGACGCCATCGCCGAGGCGGTCCACGACCCCGAGCGGGTTCTCGGGCTGCACTTCTTCAACCCCGCGCCGGTGATGCGCCTCGTCGAGGTGGTCCACGGATCCGCGAGCGCGCAGACGTACGTCGACTTCGCCGCCGACCTCGTCGCCTCCTGGGGAAAGACGCCGGTCCACTGCGCGTCGACGCCGGGGTTCATCGTCAACCGGGTCGCGCGCCCGTTCTACGGCGAAGGGCTGCGGATGCTCGAGGAGGGACTCGCCGACGCCGCCACCATCGACGCCTGCCTCCGGTCCGCCGGGTTCCGGATGGGCCCGCTCGAGCTCACCGACCTCATCGGGCAGGACGTCAACCTCGCCGTCGGCATGAGCGTGTGGGAGCGGACCGGTAACGACCCTCGGTATGCGCCGGTGCAGCTCCAGCGCGACCTCGTCACCGAGGGTCGACTAGGCCGCAAGACCGGACGCGGGATCTACTCGTATGCGACGGACGGCCACCCCACCGACGCGGAGCCGGACGAGGGGCGGGTCGCGGAACTGGTCGGGGGACCGGTCCGCACCGACCCGGTGGCTCGGACCGTCGCCATGCTCGTCAACGAGGCGGTCGACTTGGTGCACCGCGGCGAGGCAAGACCAGAGGACGTCGACACCGCCATGGTCCTCGGCACGTCGTACCCGAAGGGCCCGATCGCCTGGGGCGACGAGCTCGGACACACCCACGTGCGCACCATTCTCGCGGAACTCGACGACGCATACCCCGGTGGCCGGTACCGCCCGAGCCCCGCGCTGGAGCCGGCCTCGTGACCGACGAGCCGGACGAGCCGGACGAGCCGGACCTGGCTCACGTCCGCCGAATGTGGGCCGACGATACGGCGTCGGCCTACCTGGGAATGGAAGCGACTCTCGTCGAGGTCGACCACGCGGTGGTGCGCATGACGGTCGGCGAGCACATGGTCAACGGCCACGATCTCGCCCACGGCGGCTACCTCTTCACGCTCGCTGATTCGGCGTTCGCCTTGGCCTGCAACTCGCGGGGAGCGCTGACCGTGGCCGCCGGAGCCGACATCGTCTTCGTGGCGTCGGCCCGCCGTGGCGACGTGCTCGTCGCGGAGGCGTCCGTGCGCACGGCCTATGGCCGAAGCGGGATCACGGACGTGACGGTCACGCGGGAGTCCGACGGAGCGGTCATCGCCGAGTTCCGAGGACGGTCGCGGTCGCTGGTTAACGGGTGATGTCACATCCAGCCGGAGGCCGGTGTCTCATCACCATCGGGACACCCACCGACCGACCGACCAAGGAGAACGCATGTCCACCACCGCCCGCATCCCCCTCGTCGAGTCCGGCACACTCGTCAAGGCGATGAACTGGTTCACTCAGCGCGCGTACGGCACCGTCATGGAGCCGGCCCTGGGCCTGGCCCACAACCGCAAGGTGCTGGTGTCGTCGATGCGGTTCCAACGGTCGGTCGAGAAGTGGGACGCCGCGGACGAATCGCTCAAGCACCTGGCCACCCTGGCCGCCGCCGCGACGGTCGGCTGCAGCTGGTGCCTCGATTTCGGGTACTGGGTCTCGCACAACAAGGGCGTGGACCCGGCCAAGCTCGAGGCCATCACGGCCTGGCGCACCAGCGATGTCTACACCGACCTCGAGCGGCGGGTCATCGAGTACGCCGAGGCGATGTCCACCACCCCACTTACGGTGACCGACGAGATGGTCGCCGGTCTCCGAGAGCGGATGAGCGACGCGGCGGTCGTCGAGCTCACCGCGGCGATCGCGCTGGAGAACTCCTACAGCCGGACCAATGCCGCGCTGGGATTCACCAGCCAGGGTTTCAAGGAGCAGTGCGAGCTCCGGCCGGCTCATGCCTGACGAGAAAGCCGATCTCGGGTCGGCCGAGGCGCTGGCCGAGCGGTTCGAGGA
>JBKPQA010000219.1:0-20629 GCA_046733835.1 Actinomycetota bacterium | reverse complement strand
TCCAACCTGCACGCATTCTGCGGACCAAGGAGGACACGATGCGGCATTCCTTGCAACGACGGACGGTCGTGGGCACTTCCGTTGCCGCGGTGAGTCTGCTGGCGGCCAGCGTCCTGGCCACATCCGGCTCAGCGGCTGCTGTCGGCACTATTCAGCAGGGCGCCGCGACGGCCGTGTCCGGTCAAGCCTGCAAACCGACCGCCATGCGGCTGCCCGACCTCGGCTACAGCAACATTGCTTCAGTTGGCGGCTTCGCCGGCGGCATCAGTGGCGACACGATCGCAGGCTGGGTGGCGGACAGCGCCGGACACCAGCAACCAGCACTCTGGCGCCATGGCCAGCTGGAGCTCCTGCATCCGCCGGGGAGCTCTTACGGGACGATTTTCGACATCAACGTGAGGGGCGACATCCTTGGCATGAGCAACGGGCGCGAGTTCGCCTGGTTACGGACGGCGGACGGCAGCTACCGGGTGTTGCCGAACCCGTCGCCCGGCAGCAACTTCCTAACCCGCCGCCTGAACCTCTTCGACCACGTCACCGGGGCCATCGGTCCGGACGCCGCTCGCTGGCCCGCACTGACCGCCGCGCCCACGATTTTGCCCAAGCGCGCTACCGACGTCGACGCCGAGGGATATGGCATCAACGACTGGGACCAGGTCGTCGGTCATGTCGACACGGAAGACCCTCCCTATAGCAAGGCGGCCCGTTGGGATCCTGACGGCGCTTTGCATGTCCTGCCCGGAGTATTCGGGGCCAGTACCGGAGGCTGGCTCTTTGCCAACAATGTCGTCGGACAGGCGGCAGGGGAGAACTGGAGCCTCGACAGCGCCGGAAACCTGCTCGGCGACGTGGCGGTCAGGTACTCGGCGGGTGGTGGTGCGACCAACCTCGGCACACTTCCCGGTGAGAACGGCGCCACGGCGTACGGCATCTCGCAGCTGCTGGGTTACGTGGCGGGCAGCAGTTACGACAACTACGCCGCGGGCGACCCCATCCTGAGCGGCCATGCGTTCGTCTGGCCGGGGCACGGACCGCTGCTCACCCTGCCGGTGCCCGGGCTCGACTACCAGCAGAGCGCGTCCCAGGTCCACGGCATCACCGACGACGGGACCGCTCTCGGATGGGCTGGTCCCGTGGGCGGCGTGATGCACCCGTACGTGTGGACCTGCGCCTTTGCTCAGGCCTTCGTCCCGCCGGCCGCCACGCCGAGCAATCAGACGGCATCCGGATCGGCAAAGAACGCCAAGACCGCACTTCGCCGGGCTGTCTCCGCCCTGGAAGGTGCCGGCCTTCCGCGGTCCGTGCATCGGTAGTCGAGAAAACGTCAGTTCGGCCCGGGATCGCAGGGATCTCGGGCCGAACCGACTTCTGCCCTGCACCGCACTCCTGGCGACCCCGCGTCCGAGCCGCACGCATACTCGACTTGACCCTCACCCGACGTGAGGCCCGACGCTTGACGTCATGACCGGAGGAATGCTGGTGGACGCGGTGTGGACCGTGGGACAGGTGGCCGAGGAGCTCGGCGTCACGGTCCGGACGCTGCACCACTACGACGAGATCGGCCTACTGCATCCCAGCGAGCGCAGCGCGGCGGGCTATCGGCTCTACACCGCGGCGGACCTCGAGCGGCTTCAGAACGTCGTCGTCTACCGGCGGCTGGGGTTCCCGCTGGAGGAAATCGGCGCGCTGCTCGACGCCAGCGGCGCCGACCTGGAGAGCCACCTGCGCCGCCAGCGGGCGGCGGTCACGTCCCGGCTGGATGAGCTGGCTCAGCTCGTCGTGGCCATCGATCGAGCATTGGAGAAGGAGATGTCAGGGCTGAAGCTGACCAAGGAGGAGCAGAGAGAGCTCTTCGGCGACGGGTATTCCGAGGAGTACGCCGCCGAGGCCGAAGAGCGCTGGGGCGACAGCGACGCGTGGAAACAGTCGCAGCACCGCACGTCGCAGTACACCAAGGCGGACTGGGTCGAGATCAAGGCCGAGATGGAGTCGATCGGAGCCGCGTTCGTCGCGGCGAAGCGATCCGGCGAGCCGGCGATGAGCGAGGCGGCCATGGACGCGGCCGAGCGGCACCGCCGTCACATTCACGACCGGTTCTACGACATCACGCCAGAGTTCCATCGGAACCTTGGCGACATGTACGTCGCGGACCCGCGGTTCACCAAGACGTACGAGGACATGGAGCCCGGACTGGCGCAGTACGTACGGGACGCGATCCACGCCAACGCGGACCGAGCCGCCGCATCGGGTCAGGAAGCCCAAGTGGAGCGAAGTTGACGTGATAGCGCCAACTTCGCTCCACCCGAGGGTTGCGGTCAGCTGCCGCTCATCTTCGCCGCGAGCTTGGTGAGCATCTTGACGTTACGGCTGGTCGAGCTGAGCGGGCCGAGGATCTTGGCCCACTTGGTGCCGGGGATCCTCGTGTCGATGGACGAGCCGTGCATCCGCCAGTGCACGTCGGCGCCCTGGACGACCAGCGTGTCGTAGTCGTTGCTAAGCGCCTCGAGAGCCTTGGCCGCGCTGGCCGCGGGGGCCTTCTTGAGGAACGTCACAAAGTGCGTGTCCCCGGCCGCCACCTCGAAGGGGGTGGCGGCCAGCGTCTTCTCCAGCTCGGGCCCGGTGCGGACGAAGGTCGTGCACTCGAAGCCGAACTCGTCCTCCAGAGCCTTTTCGAGCGCCTTCTCCACCGCTGCGCGGCTGCCGTTTGCCTTGAACACGACGTTGCCGCTGTTGATGTAGGTCCAGACGTCGTCGTAACCAAGCCTCTCGACCACGGCCTTGAGCCGCGGCATCTGGACCTTCCGCTTACCCAGGTTAACCGCCCGGAGGAAGCCGACGCGGACCGTCATGGCGGCACCCTAGTGCCGTGCTGCTTCCGCACGGCCGGAGTGTGCGGTGTCAACCACCACGGCGATGTCGCCGGATCTCGGCGTCTGCCAACCGAAGCCACTCGCCGTGTCCGCCCTTCATGAGCATGGGGTTGTCCCACCGGAGCCGCACCCGGTCGCTCTTCACCTCCAGCAGCCAGGCCTCGCGCCACTCGTCCTCGGGCGTCCGAACCCACCACCGGTCCGCCAGCGACGACAGGCCGCGCTCACGCGCGATGGACTCGGCAAGCCGCTCGTCCGTCGGTGCGCCAAGCGCGGCGCCGAACACGGTCGCGGGCACCCATAGGTCGTCCTCGGCCGGCAGCAGCAGGCCGACGAGCTCCCCGGGCTCGTCCGGCGCCCAGTCGTTCTCGCGGCGCACCTCGCGAACCGACATCTGTGGTGCGGTCATGGCCCTCGACGGTACGAAGTCCTCCCAGGTCGCGGTCAACTGAGTTTGTGGGGCAGCGGCCCAGGCGGTGACACCCCGCTGGCCTAGCATCGCGATCATGGCGACGACGCATACTCCACTGTTCGTCGCCTTCGAAGGAGGCGACGGAGCCGGCAAGTCCACCCAGGTCCGCCTTCTGGCCGAGGCGCTGCGCCGGACCGGAGTCGAGGTCCTGGAGACCAGGCAGCCAGGTGGCACCGAGCTCGGCTCCCGGCTGCGCGACCTCGTCCTCCACGGCGATCACGTGTCCCCACGGGCCGAGGCGCTGCTGTACGCCGCGGACAAGGCGCACCACGTCGACACTGTCGTCAGGCCCGCGCTCGCGCGGGGCGACGTGGTCGTCACGGACCGTTACGTCGACTCGGCCATCGCCTACCAGGGCGCTGGTCGCGACCTCGGCCCGGACGAGGTCGCCACCATCCAGAACTGGGCCGTGGGCGGCCTCATGCCCGACCTCACCGTGGTCCTCGACGTCACGCCAGATACCGGTCGCCGGCGCCGCGGTGACGTCCACGACCGGCTCGAGGCCGAGGCCGACGAGTTTCACGAGGCGGCGCGGGCCCACTTCGTCGCGATGGCCAAGGCCGATCCCGACCGTTACCTCCTCGTCGACGCCGCCCTGCCGCCGGACGAGATCCACGCCCAGGTCCTCGATCGCCTGCGCTCAGCAGGCCTGGTGCCCACGGAGCGCGCGTGAGCGTCTGGGACGACGTCGTGGGGCAGCCGGACGCCGTCGCCACGCTTTCGCGAGCGGTGGGCGAGCCCGCCGCGATGACCCACGCCTGGCTGTTCACCGGGCCACCCGGCTCAGGCCGGTCGGTCGCCGCGCGGGCCTTCGCCGCCGCCCTCGAGTGCCCGGAGGGTGGCTGTGGCGTATGCCGCGAGTGCCGGACCGCGGTCGACGGCACCCACGCCGACGTCACCGTCAAGGCCACCGAGGGACTCTCCATCCGAGTCGAGGACACCCGGGCCCTGGTGCAGGAGGCCGGCCTGCGGCCGTCGGTCGGGCGCTGGCGGGTGATCATCGTCGAGGACGCCGACCGCCTCACCGAACGCGCGGCCGACGCCCTGCTCAAGGCCCTCGAGGAACCCACCCCACGCACCGTCTGGATCCTCTGCGCACCGTCGGTCGAGGACGTGATCGTCACCCTGCGATCCCGCTCGCGGCACGTGCGACTCCGGACCCCGCCGGTGGAGGCCGTCGCCGACCTGCTGGTACGGCGCGACGGGATCGACCCGGCGATGGCCCGGTACGCGGCTCGTGCCGCTCAGTCCCACGTCGGCCTGGCGCGCCGGCTGGCTCGCGACGAGGGAGCCCGGATCCGGCGGCGCGACGTCATCGCCATGCCCGGACGCATACGGACCATTGGTGACGCGATCGCTGCGGCCGCCGACCTCGCGTCCATCGCCGACGAGGAGTCGACGTCGTCCGGTGCGGAGCGTGACGCGGCTGAGCGAACCCGGCTGCTCGAGACGCTGGGCGCCGAGCCCGCCGCCCGCACGCAGCCGCCCCATATCCGCGCCCAGCTCAGCGCCCTCGAGCGCGAGCAGAAGACGCGGGCCACCCGCTTCGCCCGGGACACCGTCGACCGAGCCTTGCTCGACCTGTTGTCGGTCCATCGTGACGCGCTGGTCCTCCGCATGGGTGCGCCGGTGGAGCTGGTCAACGAGGACAGCGTCGACGTCGTGCGCGCGCTGGCGGCCATGCGCACGCCGGAGCAGCTGGTGCAGGCCATGGAGGCGGTGGGGGAGGCGCGGGAGCGCATCAACCTCAACGTGGCCCCGTTGCTTGCCCTCGAAGCCATGGCCATCACCGTGATGAGCGACGGCACGAACGGCTGACGCCTTTGGCGCGCGGCCGAATTGCCCGGTCCCGTCCGGTTGTCACGGTGGCACCAACGGCGGTTCACAGTCGTTGGGACGTCGTGAACCGCCTGCGTCCCCGCGCCTCAGGGTCTCGGGTTACCGTGCTCCGGTGCCCCTGACCGTCCGGTTCCGCAGCCGTCGGGCCCGCCGGGCACTGCTCGCGGTTGTCGGTGCCATCGTGGCCTCGCTGAGCCTTTCGTCCTGCCTTGTCCTCCCGTTTTTGCCCACCGACGACTCGGGCGGGTCGTCGTCGGACCCCACGTTCGTGCCGCAGACGCCGCCGTCCGGCAGCACTGGTCTGGAGAGCTTCTACAGCCAGCGGCTGCAATGGTCGAGCTGCACGGGCGGTGAGTGTGCCAAGCTTCGCGTCCCCGTCGACTACGCGAATCCCGGGGGCGAGACCATCCAGCTGGCGGTGATCCGGTCGAAGGCCCGCTCCTCCGCGCAGCGGGTGGGGTCGCTGGTCTACAACCCTGGTGGGCCCGGCGCCTCCCCGGTCGACTACGTCGGTCAGGCGGCCAGCTCGCTGGTGAGCAGCGACGTGCGACGCCGATTCGACCTCATCGGGTTCGACCCCCGTGGCGTCGGCCGGTCCTCGCCGATCGACTGCATCGGAGACCGGGAGCTCGACACGTTCATCGGCGGGGTCGACGCGACCCCGGACACGCCGGCCGAGGAGCAGGCGCTCATCGCGGAGGCGAAGAAGTTCGCCGACGGCTGCGCGGCGAAGAACGCCAAGATCATCGCCCATGTCTCGACGGTCGAGGCGGCCAAGGACATGGACATCCTTCGTGCTGCTCTCGGCGAGTCGACGATCAACTATCTCGGCGCCTCGTACGGGACGTTCATCGGCGCCACCTACGCAGGGCTGTTCCCGGGCCACATGGGCCGGTTCGTCCTGGACGGGCCGGTGCCACCGGACCTGAGCGCTCAGGAGCTGATGGCCGGGCAGGCCAAGGGGTTCGAGGTCGCCACCCACGCGTACGTCGACAGCTGCATCACCGACGCCGACTGCCCGGTGGGTCAGAGCCGCGACCAAGGCATGCAGTGGATCCGCGACTTCCTCACCGGCCTGGACTCCCAGCCGCTCCCCGTGACGAACGACCAGACCGTGACGAAGCTGACGGAGGGTTGGGCCTCGACCGGGATTCTGTACGCGATGTACGACAAGTCGCAGTGGCCGAAGCTGTCCGATGCGCTCCGCGACGCCAAGTCCGGCGACGGCAACGCCCTGATGCGGTTGGCCGACGGGTACGCCCGCCGGACTCCGGGTGGCCAGTACCAGAGCAACATCATGGAAGCCATCTACGCGGTCAACTGTCTTGACAAGCCGGACACCGCAGACCCGGCCCAGATCGAGGCGTTCGCCCAGAAGGTCCGCCAGCAAGCGCCCACCTGGGGCCGCTATCTGGCGTGGAGCGACGTGCCGTGTGGCGTCTGGCCGATACCGGCGACCGGCAAGAGCGACAAGATCGCTGCAGAGGGGTCACCGCCGATCGTGATCGTGGGGACGACCCGCGACCCGGCCACACCGTACGAGTGGGCGCAACGGTTGCGCACCGAGCTCGCGCACGGCGTTCTCGTGACCCGCGACGGGGACGGCCACACGGGGTACCCACGTTCGAGCCCCTGCGTCGACCGCGCGGTCGACGGCTGGTTCATTGACGGGACGGTCCCGCAGGACGGCCTCAAGTGCTAGGCGTATGCGGGTCCGGCGGGGGCCTCTCGGTCGGTTCGGCGGACGCCTGGCCAGTCCGTATAGTGGTGCCCCGCGCGCTCGAGTTGCCACGTGGGCGCATGCCGCCTTAGCTCAGTCGGCCAGAGCGATTCACTCGTAATGAATAGGTCGTCGGTTCGATTCCGACAGGCGGCTCCACTACTTCAGCGGAGGTCAGGCGTCTCCGCGTGGCGCGGCTGGCCTCGCACATCGGTTGGCACGTCTGGCACGTCTCGCTACCTCCGCGGCGCGGTGGCCATGCACTGGTGAATTGACCTCTGAGGAATCAAGGGCGCGGCTGCGCCGCGCCGGCCTCCCGGCTCGTGGCAGGGACCCCCGCGCTTAGGCGCTTCGCGCCACGCGCACCCCCACTCTTCGCCGTTCGGCTTGGACTGCTGCGCAGCCTCGCGAGTGGGTCATCTGGAGCATGCGGGCTTGCCTTGAGCAGCCAACCCGTCGCCGGAGCATCCGCCCGCCTCCGGGCCACGTCAAGGCCGCTACGCGTCCCTTCGGGATGGCCTGCGGCCAGTCTTGACCCGGCCACTCCGTCGGGCTCTTGTGCGCCGCTATGGATCGACGGGCTCCCTGTGATCGAGCTGAGAGCCGAGGCACCGCAGACCGTTGCTCGCGTTCTTTGCCGCTCGTAGGCTCGACGTGGAGGGCGAGGATGGATCGGGAACAGGTCGCGGCCGAGCTGCACGACGTGCGGGCCGACTTCCACGCCCTGGTCGCTGAGGCCTCCCACGACGATCTGAACAGCCGCTCGAACGGCACGCGATGGACGAACCGTCAGCTGCTCTACCACATGGTCTTCGGCTACATGATCGTGCGCACCTTGCAGCCGCTGGTGCACGGTCTGGGTCGGCTGAACCGCAGTCGCCGGTTTGCCGCGACACTCGACGCCGGCCGCGCGCCGTTCCACGTGGTGAACTACGTCGGCTCGGTCGTCGGGGGGAAGGTGTTGACCCCGGGTGCCACCGAACGGCTGCTGGACCGCACGCTCAACGCGCTGCAGCGGAGCCTGGCCGCCGAGTCGCCACAGACGCTGGCGTTGATGATGCACTTCCCGACCAGCTGGGACCCGTACTTCCGGTCGACCATGAGCGTGCTCGACATCTACCACTACGGGACCCAGCACTACCAGCACCACCGGCGCCAGCTGTCATTCACGACAACGCCAGCTCCTCGATGAGCCGCTCGACGCGACCACGGATCGCGTCCCGGATGCCGCGGACTGTGTCAACGTCTTGGCCGGCCGGATCGTCGAGCACCCAGTCCTCGTAACGCTTGCCAGGGAAGATCGGGCACGTGTCGCCGCAGCCCATGGTGATGACCACGTCGGAGGCGTTCACCGCGTCATTGGTCAGGACCTTGGGTGTCTCGCTCGTAATGTCGATGCCGTCCTCGGCCATCACCTGAACAGCCATCGGGTTGACCTGGTCGGCGGGTTCGGACCCGGCGGATCGGACCTCGATAGCACCACCGGTCAGGTGGGTGAGGTAGCCGGCGGCCATCTGGGAGCGGCCGGCGTTGTGGACGCACACGAACAACACCGAGGGACGGTCGGTCACGAGATCTCCTGCCGGGTGGCCGAAGCAGGTGTGCTGGCGGCAACTGGGTGGGTGACGGGACGGGGGAAGAGGGCCCCGGCCAGCAGGTAGCCCAGGGCTCCGCCGGCGGCCTGGGCGAGGAGGAACCCGGGTACGGATGCGGGGCTGACTCCGGCGAACGTGTCGGACAGGGTCCGCGCCAGGGTGACCGCGGGATTGGCGAAGCTGGTCGAGCTGGTGAACCAGTAGGCGCCGGCAATGTAGCCGCCTACCGCGAGAGCGACAGTCTCCCGTCGGCCAGTTCGGCTCGTGCCGGCGATGACTAGGACGAGGCCGCCGGTAGCGACCACCTCGCCCAGCCACACCCCAGTCCCGGTCCTCGTCGTCGAGGCCAGCGCGACCGGCGGCAGCTCGAACATGAGGTTAGCAACGACCGCACCCGCACCACCGCCGGCGACCTGTGCAGCAATCACGGCCACCAATTGACGGGTTGAAGCCTCGCGGTCGGCACCGGAGACATGGTCGACGATGCTCACCACCGGGTTGAACGCGGCGGAGACGTGCCCCAACGCGAGGATCAGCGCGGTGAGCACCACGCCGGTGGCGATCGCGTTCTCGAGGAGCTGCAGGCCGGGGTCGTTGGGGGAGAGCCGGTGCGCGGCAACTCCGGACCCGATGACCGCGGCGACCAAGAACCCGGTTCCGACGGCCTCTGCAGTCAGCCGCCGCCCGAGCGTCGAAGTCATCAACGGGTGATCAGGCCGGCTTGGTGGCCTTGACGATGGCCGAGTGCATGCCGTCAGCGGCCTGGTGGGTGAACTCCACGGTGGCCTCGACGAAACCCGCCGCACCCAGGCCGTTGAGGTACTCGGCACGGGAGAGGGCGCCCGCGATGCAGCCGACGTACTCTCCCCGTTCGGCCCGCTGCTCCGGAGTCAGGTGGTCCTCGGCGACCACGTCGCTGATCCCAAGCCGGCCGCCTGGGGCCAGGACCCGGAACATCTCGGCGATGACCTTCGGCTTGTCGACGCTGAGGTTGATCACGCAGTTGGAAATCACCACGTCGACCGCCTCGTCCGGCAGCGGCACGTCCTCGATGGTGCCCTTCAGGAACTCCACGTTGGTCGCGCCGGCCTTGACCTTGTTGGCGTTGGCGAGCTCGAGCATCTCGGCGGTCATGTCGACGCCGTATGCGAACCCGGACGGGCCGACCCGCTTCGCGGAGAGGAGCACATCGATCCCGCCGCCGGAGCCCAGGTCGAGCACCCGCTCACCCTCACGCAGGTCAGCGACCGCGGTCGGGTTCCCGCAACCCAGGCTCGCCGCGACCGCTGCGATCGGTAGCCCATCGCGGTCGGTCTGGGAGTACAGCGCGGACCCGAACGACTCATCTAGCTCCAGTGCGGCCGGCGCACAACACGACGCCGACGAGGCCGACGGTGCCGACGTCACCTCGATGATCTGCTCCGCCGCCGGTGCGCAACATGAGCTCGCGTCGGAGCCACAGCCGCACGAGGCCGCGCCGCCGGTGTCCAGGACAGTGATGGCCGCCTGCGCGTACCGTTCCCGCACCTGCTCGCGCAACTCTTCCCGCCGGGTGTCCTGTCCGGTGTCTGTCATGACTCGCTCCTCCGTACCCATTGACGTATGTCGATGGGTGAGTCTAAGCACAACCCATCGACGTCTGTCAATGCGTGTCGTACGATGAGCCCGTGCCGACCTCGTTGCCCCTCCTGAACCAGCCGGACTCCCTGAGCCAGTGCTGTTCCCCCGTGGTCCGCGAGGTCATGACCCCAACTCAGGCCGACACCCTCGCCGCCGCGCTCAAAGCCATCGCCGACCCGACCAGGCTCCGGCTGATCTCCCTGGTCGCCGCTCACGATGATCAGGAGGCCTGCGTTTGCGACCTCGTCGAGCCTGTCGGCCTGGCCCAGCCCACTGTCTCCCACCACCTGAAGGTGCTCGTCGATGCCGGCATCCTCACCCGCCAGCAGCGCGGCAAGTGGGCCTACTACCGCCTCGTCCCGGACACCCTCGACGACATCGCGCAGCTGGTCTGGACGCGTGGTGCCCTTGCCGGCGCCAGTCGCTGACGTAGACACCGCCAAATCGAACGTACGTTCGATACCCTGGTGAAGGTGACCGCGGTACCCCGGCGAACACAGCGAGAGCCTCGGTCCCTGACGTCCGAACAGCTCACGCACTCCAGCGTCACCGCCGCCGGCGAACCCGTGCGGGTCACGGCATGGGTTGTCTGGGATGACGGCGTCGAAGAGCTGATCGTCGGACACGCCATCGCTTGGACGCCAGGAGCCGTTCAGGTCCGGTTCGGAGTTCCGCCGCATCAGCACGAGACCTGGGTATGGGCAGAAGCGGTCGTTCGTGCCTGAGTGGCGACACCGTGCCCCCGTTGTGCCCAGGCTTTCGCTGACAAACCGTTAACAGCCATGAGCCGCTACCGCCGTTTTGAACGGCACGAGGACTAGCTTCCCCGGTGGTCCGATACCCGCTCCGAACTCCTAATGAATAGGTGGTCGGTTCGATTCCGACAGGCGGCTCCACTACTTCAGCGGAGGTTAGGCTCCCCGCCTGGCGCGGCTGGCCTCTCGCATCAGCTGGCCCGTCTGGCACGTTCACTCGCTACCTCCGCGGGAGCGGTGGTCATGCACTGCTGAATTGACCTCTGAGGAATCGAGGCGCGTCGCGAGCGCTATGCCTCCCTTCGCGTGGTCATGCCGCTGCCTTCAGAAGATCGGCGTACCGGGCGAGATACAGCGGCCAACCCTGCGGGTCGTCGACTCCGGCGCGGACCGACGGCCAGCCCGGGCCGTGACGATCCAGGTGGCGATGCTCGAGCTGTACGCGGGTTCGGTCGTTGCCGACAGGGATGAACCGCACCTCAACCTCGCTGGCGTTCTCGGGCTGCTCCAGCTGCCAGGTCGGGCCGATGTCCCAGCTGAACACCACCCGCTCCGGCGGCTCATAGGTCAGCACGCGCGCCCACCGGCACTCGCTGCCATCTTCGGCCCGGTCGAAGATGTAGCCGCCGACGCGCGGCTCGAAGATGGTCGAGACGATCGGTGAGGAGAGCAGGTTGTGCTCCTTGGGCTTGATATCGCTCATCCGCTCGGTGAAGGCGGCGAAGGCCTTCTCGGGCGTACCTCGGACAACGACCTCATGGCGGACCACGGGCACCTCGGTCATTTCTGCTCCTCCTCCATGAGCTCCGCGAAACCGGACATCGTCCGCTTCCAAAACATGTCGAGCTGGTCTCGCAAAGCACTGACTCCGGCCTCGTTCAGCCGATAAATCCGCCTGGTGCCCTCGGCCCGGTCCGTGACCACACCAACGTGCTTCAGCACCTTCAGATGCTGTGAAACGGCCGACTGACTGATCGGCAGAACCTCGGCCAGTTCACCCGGGGTGCGTTCGGCCGCCGCCAGCTCCATGACGATCGCGCGGCGAGTGGGATCTGCTACAGCAGACCATGCCTCGTCGGATTCATAAGTCATGACTAACATAAGTTACGGCTAACAGAGCGATCGGGTCAAGTGTCGGCGTTCGTCCGGCAAGTCCACCCATGGGTCATGTCAAGAGAACGAGCTGATTCGTCGCCCTGGTCATGGCGACGTAGCGGTCGACGGCTCCCTCGATCCCCTCGCCGAATGCCTCCGAGTCGACGAGGACCACGAGGTCGAACTCGAGGCCCTTGCACAGCTCCGGAGTGAGGGACCGGACGCGGGACGTGTCCTGGAAGCTCTGATCGCCCACGACGCACGCGATGCCCTCGTGGTTGGCGGCCAACCAGCTGCCCACAATCCGGTCCCGGTCCGCACGCAGTCCATGACGTACCGGGATCCCCGTCGTGCGGATGGAGATCGGTACATTGGCGTCCGGTCGCACCGCCCGGATGATCGGCTCCGCCTCCGTCATGACTTCCTCGGGCGTGCGGTAGTTGACGGCGAGGGAGGCGACCTTGACGTCGTCGAGCATCACCCGATTGAGCCGTTCCACCCATGACTCGGCGAACTCGTGTCGAGCCTGCGCACGGTCCCCGACGATCGTGAAGCTGCGGGTCGGGTTGCGCATCAGCAACATCTGCCATTCGGCGTCAGTCAGCTCCTGGGCCTCGTCCACAACGATGTGGGCGAAGGGACCGGCCAGCTCGTCGGGGTCCGCGGCCGGCACCGCGCCGTCGTCCGTCAGCGACGCCCGCAGATCCTCGCCACGCAGCATCGACATCACATGCATGTCCGAGTCGTCGGCGGCAATGAGGTGGTCGATGACCCGGTCCATCCGTTCCCTCTCCGCGGCTAGGGTGGCTTCGCGTCGACGCCTCCGTCGGGAGGTCTCCAGGTCCCCGAGTCGTTGCCGGGCTGCGTCCAGGAGCGGCAGATCGGACTGGGTCCACGCATGAGCGTCTTCGCGTTGCAGACTGCGCACCTGGTCCGGATTGAGCCACGGGGCGCACATCCGGAGGTATGCGGGTACGGTCCACAGGTCTCCGACGATGTCCGTGGCCTCCAGGACGGGCCAGGCCCGGTTGAAGACCGTAAGCAGGTCCTCGTTCTGCTGCAGTGACCGACGGAGCTGGTCAGCCGGGACGTCGTCTTGCCGTTTGTCGACCAGGATGGCGAGGAGCGCCTCCCAGATCTCCTCGCGGGCTTCGTTGTGCGGCGTGTCGGGGTCCGGCGCCCCGAACGCCTCAGCCCAGTCCTCTGCACTCAGCCAGACGTCGGACCAGTCGGCCTCGACCACCATTCCCTCGGCCGGTGGATCCTCGTACAACCGGACCGCTGGCTCGATCGCGGTGATCATCTCGGCCGTCGACTTCAGTGTCGGGACGTCGGGGTTGCCCTCGACCGACGCCGTGGCACCCTCGGGGACCAGGTCGCGCAGCGTGCACGTCTGCACCCCTTCTTCGCCCAGGCTCGGCAGGACGTCGGAGACGTAGTTGAGGTAGGGGCGGTGGGGACCGACGAAGAGGACGCCGCCGCGACGGTGCCCGAGCCGAGGGTCGGAGTAGAGGAGGTATGCGGTCCGGTGCAGCGCCACGACGGTCTTGCCGGTGCCGGGACCGCCATCCACGACGAGGGTGCCCCGCGAGCTGGCGCGGACGATGGCGTCCTGATCGGCCTGGATGGTGCCGAGCACATCACGCATACGCCCGGACCGGCCGGCACCGAGGCTGGCCAGAAAGGCCGACTGGTCGTCAAGCGCGGCGTGTCCCTCGAGCCCGTCCGGCGTGAACACTTCGTCCCAGTAGTCGTTGACGCGGCCGCCGGCCCACCGATACCGCCGGCGGCTGACGAGCCCCATCGGGTTGGCGTGGGTGGCGCCGAAGAACGGCTCGGCCACTGCGGAGCGCCAGTCGACGAGCAGCTGACGACTCTCGCGGTCGGTGAGGCCGAGGCGTCCGACGTAGACCGGCTCGGCATCGTTCTCGCTGACCATGCGGCCCAGACACAGGTCGAGGCCGTAGCGCCGGAGCGTGCGTAGTCGACCGGTCAGTCGGTGGACCTCCAGGTCGCGCTCCAGCACCTCCTGGCCGGTGCGGCCGGGGGAGCGGCGTTGGGCGTCGAGGCGACTGGTGAGGTCGGCGATCGACTCCTCGAGACACTGCCTGATGGCCGCGAAGTGCACCTCGTCTCGGGCAATCAATGCGCGGTCGTCCTTGGCGGAGAGGTGCTCGGGCAGGTTGAACGCACTGGTCAACACCGGGGTCACAGCATCAGCTCCAGTCCGTAGCAGATCACCACGGTCGGCGATTGTGCGACCTCACCACGGTCTTGCCGCAAGCCCCCATGTGCGCTATACGTTGGAAACGGCGAGGGATTCGTTCCCTCGCCGTTCTATGCGGCGGTCGGGGGTTCGAGCGACTCCCGCAGGTTGGCCAGGAGCCGGACCAGCAGCCGGGACACCTGCATTTGCGAGACGCCGAGCTCACGTCCCACTTCCTGCTGCGTCAGCTCGTCGACGAACCGCAGCTTGACGAGCTGACGGTCTCGCGCGGAGAGCCGCTCGATCGCGCGGCGCAGGTCCATCGACTCCGCCAGCGACTCGAGCACGTCGTTGTCCTCTCGGGCGCACGGCATGTCGTCCACTGGTCGCGACGAGTCGTCGCCATCCAAGGAACTGCCCTGGAACGCGTCGCCGGCCTGGCGGGCTTGGTCGACGAGGCAGACGTCGACGTCCAGGCACGAGGCGACCTCGGCTCGGGACGGCTCCCGACCCAGCTCGGCCCGCAGCTGCTCCCCCGCGGCACGGACGTCGGATACCCGATTCTGGAGCGACCGCGGCGGGCGGACTAGCCAGGCCCGGTCGCGGAAGTATCGCTTGATCTCCCCGGAGATGGTGGGCGCGGCGAAGGCGACGAACGGCGTCGGCGCCGCCGGGTCCCAGCGGTCGATCGCCAGACAGAGCCCCACCATGGCCACCTGGTCGACGTCCTCGTCCTCCACGCCCTTGTGGTGGTACCGGCGGGCGATCGCCAGGGCGAGGACGCGGTTGAGGACGACCGCCTGGCGGCGGAGATGGGTCGCCTCATTGCCCGACACGGCGCCGCTCCTGGCTCGGGCGAGCAACGTTCGGGTTACCTGCTCTCGGCGTTCCGAGGCCGGAAAGTGGCGGACCCATGTTTCGGGAGCCGGCGCAAGGGACATGGGTTCTCACGTTCCCGGGCAGTTGCCTGCTCGATGGGAGGGCGTCCGGTCACGTGGCTGAAACCGATGCTGCTAGCAGAGCACATACCAGTTCGTGCATCAATGCTTGGAGTCATATCACTTTGGGCACAAACCATGACGTGGTACGGGGCGTCCGGGGGACGGACGATGCCGGACTCAGGTGACCGCCCGCCAGGGAGCCGGGGCGACGCACACGAGGTCGTACCGGTGGACGACCGACTGGGCCTCGCGCTGCTCGCCGCCGCCAGAGCCATGGGAACTCGCTACCGCACCTCACTAGCTCACCTGCACCTGACCTACCCGCAGTTCCAGGTCATGTCCGTGCTGTGGGAGGACGGGTCTCACGTCGTCACCACGCTCGCCGAACGACTGGCCTTGGACGTCAGCACCATCTCGCCGCTGCTCAAGCGGTTGGAGGCGCGCGGTTTGGTGAAACGTCGCCGCGACGCCCAGGACGAGCGACGAGTCGTCGTGAACCTCACTGAGAAGGGACTCCAGCTGCGCCGTGAGGAGGTCGGCGTTCTGGAGCGCGTCAGCGTCGCCAGACACCTCAGTGCGGCGCAGGAAAAGGCGCTTGTCCGCCGGCTCAAGCGGTTGACCCGCTTCCTCGAGGGCTGACTTGCGGCGGCGTCGCAGAGCTCAGCTTGCCGTCTGACTGGCGACGCGTCGCCCGATCCGGCTGCCCCAGAACACGAAGCCGCCGACGACGACGAACGCCACCAGGATGACGACGCAGTAGCCCACCACCGCCGCATACCCCTCCCCGGGGTCGAGGAATGGGTACGGGACCCAGCCGTCCGTTGCGCCGCGGAGCAGGACGACGACGAGCCAGACCGCCGGGTAGAGCAACACGACCCACAACTGGTCCAGCCGCAAACGCACGCGGTCACGGAAGAGGAGCCAGTCGACGATTCCGTACACCGGCGTGACGACGTGGAGGACGACGTTGGCCCACGGGAGCGGCACGCCGCCCGCTTCCTCGGACGGGGCGAGCAGCGTCGCATACACGATGCCCACGATGACCATGTAGGTGGTGGCGGCCGCCCGGACCAGTGAGCGGGTCGGTTCAGCGAGAGCCCGCGGGGCCAGCGCGGACAGGAGGTAGACCGCGGCCAGGATGAGGTTCGACTGGATGGTGAAGAACCCGAAGAAGTTGAAGGGGTTCATCCTGGACCGCGACGCTACGGCGAGGAGAGTTGCGACGACGACCACGATGACGAGGAGCGCGATGGCGCCGCGCAGGACGCGAGCGAGAACTGGCGTCTCCGGCACGGTCCGATTAAACCCCGCACAGACCTCATCCGACGGGACCCCCGGATGACCAGTCACATAGCCCGATCTAGTCATCTTCGGTATGCCGGAGACCAAGTCTGGTGAGGTCCGAAGTCGTCAGAGTCGCGACTCCCTAGGGTCGGAGACATGGAAGGCGATCGGGGCGACCTGACAGACGAGGCCCTCCGCGAGGAGATCGAACTCGTGGGTGAGCTCGTCGTCGCCGCCACGGCGTCGCCGGGGCGAATGGCCCAGTCGGAGGTGGACTCCGTCCTCGGCGTGCCCGCGGAGTGACGTCAGGCGACGACGACCGCTAACGGGTCCGACCCGAGATTGCGCGAGATGTATGCGCCGGCGGACTGAAGCCGGACGACGTCGCCTTGCGCAAGTGCGAGGGGCAGCTCCACCTGGAGTACCGGGTATCGGCGCTCGGCGCCGTCGCGGGTGAAACCGGCGAGGACGCATGGTCCGGTGGGACCGCCGTCGGCGCTGGTCTCGAGCCGGTCGTCGATGGTGTCGGCCAGCGCGGCGCCGGCGCCCGCGTCGAGGTAGACCCACCGGGTGTGGCCCCGTCGGATCACCCGAACCACGGTGGTGACCAGAGCGGCCGCGTCGCCGACGACCGCGCGGCCGGGCTCGAGAACGGTGCGCGGGCGGTGATGGCCGAAGGAGCGGTTGAGCTGGTCCTCGATGACTTCTCCGTAGGCGGCGAGCGGCGCGACATGTCCCTGGTGTCCGGAGGGAAACCCGCCGCCGAGGTCGAGGAGCCACGGAGTGATGTGCTCGCGGCCAAGCGCCTCGAAAACCGTTGCTGCGTCTGCAATGGGCGGTCGCCAGGCGTTCGGGTCTCGATGTTGTGAACCGACGTGGAAGCTGATGCCGGCCGCGTCCAATCCGAAGTCGGCGGCCAGCCGGAGGATGTCGACGGCCTGGCTGACCGAGCAGCCGTACCGGCGGGAGAGCGGCCGGCCAGAGGCGCCGCCCGAGGTGAGCAGCCGGCACACTACCGCGGTCCCGGGCGCCGTCTCGGCGATCTTCCGGACCTGCGGCACGGTGTGGACGACGAAGAGCCGGACGCCCAGTGCGGCGGCCTCGGCGATGTCGTCACGCCGCGTGACCGGGCTGCAGTAGATGAGGTCGTCGGGAGCGGCGCCCGCTCCCAGGCACGCCTTGACCTCAGCCGGAGTGGCCACGCCGAAGTTCGCCCCCACGGCGACGACGGTGGCGAGGACGTCGGGATGGGGATTAGCCGTTACGGCGTAATGGATCGCCGTGCCGGGAAAGGTCCGGGAGAGCGCCCGGAGACGCTCGGCCACGATCGAGGTCTCGAGCTCGAGGAAGGGGGTCCGCAGCAGGTTCCACGGATCAGGAGCCCGGACCTGGGGTGATGCGACCAGGGCGAGGTCGGCAAAAGAGTCGATGATCGTCATGGCGTCTCCTGGCGCAGGGGTATGCCCTCAAAGACTCGCCAGGTGACGGTGAGATACCGGATCCAGCCAGTGACAGCTCCCCGACCGTCAGCGAGGCGATGGAAGGATGCGCCCATGCAGACGCAATCCGGCGAGGCGGTCACCACGAATGACGGCGGCCCTAGCGCCGCCGCGGAGGAACAACAGGCCCGGACGCAGACCATCCAGCGGGCTCGCGCCACGACCGGGTCCTACTCGATCACCGTACGCATCCACTCGGGTACGGACCCTGCCGTTGTTGGCCAGCTGGCCACGGCGGTCAGCGACGCCGGTGGGATCACCACGGCACTCGACATCGTCGAGTCCCGGCACGACCGGTTGGTCATCGACCTCACGTGTTCCGCGGCAAACGGCGACCACGCCGGTGAAGTGGTCGACGCGATCCGGTCCGTCCCGGGCGTCACCGTCCACAAGGTCTCCGACCGGGTCTTCCTCATCCACCTCGGCGGCAAGATCGGCGTCGAGCCGACGGTGCCGTTGCGCAACCGCGACGACCTGTCGATGGCCTACACCCCGGGCGTCGGCCGGGTGAGCATGGCGATCGCGGAGAACCCGCAGGACGTCTCGCGGCTGACGGTCAAAGGCAACTCCGTCGCCGTGGTCACCGACGGCAGTGCCGTGCTCGGCCTGGGCAACATCGGGCCGCGGGCGGCGATGCCGGTCATGGAGGGCAAGGCGGCGCTGTTCAAGCGGTTCGCCAACATCGACGCGTGGCCGATCTGTTTGGACACCCAGGAGGTCGACGAGATCGTCCGTGCTGTTCAGCTCATTGCGCCCGGGTTCGGGGGCATCAACCTTGAGGACATTGCCGCGCCGCGGTGCTTCGAGGTCGAGGCTCGGCTGCGCGAGCTCCTTGACATCCCGGTCTTCCACGACGACCAGCACGGGACCGCCATCGTTGTCCTCGCCGCGCTGCGAAATGCGCTGCGGTGTGTGGGAAAACGCATGGAGGAACTGCACATCGCCGTCAGCGGTGGCGGCGCCGCCGGCTCGGCGATCGTCTCGCTGCTCCTTGCCGCCGGCGCCCGGGACATCGTCGTCTGGGACCGGGAAGGCATCCTCAACCGGCACGACACGGCACTGTCCCCAGCGAAGCACTCCCTGGCGGAACGCACCAACCCGCGCGAGCTGACGGGGACGTTGCGGGACGCCGTGGACGGCGCGGACGTCTTCATCGGGGTGAGCGCCCCGAACGTCATGGCTCCCGAGTGGATCGACGAGATGGCGGCACAGCCCATCGTCTTCGCGCTGGCGAATCCGGATCCCGAGGTCGACATCGCGGAGGCAACCCGGCGGGCGGCAGTTGTCGCCTCGGGACGCTCCGACTACCCGAACCAGATCAACAACGTCCTGGCCTTCCCTGGAGTGTTCCGCGGTCTCCTCGACGCTCGCGCCGCGCACGTGACCACCGACATGTTGATCCGTGCGGCGGACGCGTTGGCCTCCGTTGTGACCGACGAAGAGCTCAACGCCAACTACATCGTCCCGAGCGTCTTTGCGCCGAACATCGTCAAGACGGTCGCCACCGCCATCGCGGCACGCGACTGACTCCTTCGGCAGCTCAGCGAAGGTCACTGAGCAGCATCTAACATCGTTACGGTTTCGTGATGTAGACCGTGCGGCTTGGCTTTCTCGCAGATGACCTGCGGAAAAACACCGGTGTAACTCACACAGTCCTCATCGTCGGTGCACCGGTTGCTTTCGATGCCAAAGAGTTTGGTGGGAGAGGTGTTCCTTGTGTGACTGATGAGCCCTAGTGTCGGTGCGTCCACGTCGCTCCGCGCGCTGTCGCCGAGGATGCGGTCTGTCAAGGCGACACGCCGTTTCGTTGAGAGGACCACCGTGTCTGACGCTTCCCGGCCCGCTCGCCGTGTCGCGCGTGCGGGAATCATCGCCGTGGCTGGGCTCGGCCTCCTGTCTGCCATCGCCATGCCTCTCTCCGCTGCCCATGCGGACCCGGTCTATCCGTCCGCCGATCAGGTGGCCGGGGCCAAGGCCGCCGCCGCGTCGGCCGTGGATCAGGTCGCCTCACTCGACCAACAGCTGGCGGCGTCCCGGGACCGCCTCGACCACCTGCAGCAGGCCGCCGGCAACGCCGCCGAGGAGGCCAACGGTGCCCAGCTGGCCCTGGAGCGCGCCGCCGCGGAAAGTGCCGACGCGCAAGCCAAGGCCGCCGACGCCCAGGCGGCCGCCGACGACGCGGCCCTGACCCTCTCGCGGTATGCGGCGGAGGTCTACCAGGGGGGCGGCGAGACGAACCAGCTCAACGTCTTCTTCGGCGAGGGTGGCCCGCAAGAGGTCCTGGACAAGGCGTCGGGCGTCCAGGCGGTCGGAGCCGAACGCGCCCGGATGGCGCAGGACGCGGAGTCGGCTCGGCTCCTCGCGGCGAACCTCCGGCAGGCCGCCTCTGAGGCCGAGGCGCGCCGTGCTACCGCGGCGGCCGCTGCGGCGGCGGCGGCCGACCGGGCCCGCCAGGCGGCGCAGGACGCCGAAAGCCAGACCGCCCAGATCGAGCGGCAGCAGCAGGACATGACGACGCAGCTCGCCGCTCTGCGCAACACCTCCGTGCAGCTCGAGCAGCAGCGGCAGGCGGGGATCGCCGCCGAACAGCAGCGGCAGCGCGAAGAGGCGAACCGACGGGCCGCGGAGGCCGCCGCCAAGGCCGCCGCCGAGAAGGCCGCCCGCGAGGCGGTAGAGCGCGCCGCCGCCGCGGCCGCCGCGGAAGCCGCCGCCCGGACCGCCCGGGAACAGAAG
>JBKPQA010000218.1:0-13439 GCA_046733835.1 Actinomycetota bacterium | reverse complement strand
TCGCGCAGCCCGACCTCGCGGTGCTGCCACTGCAGGCGGCGGACGTCGGTGGCGGCTTGCAGGATCGCGAACTTGAAGGCCCAGGTGCTGAACTGGCTGCGCCCTTCGAAGGTGTCGAGCTTGGTGAGGAGGGTGGTCATGGCCTCGTCCGCCGCCTGGTTGACGATGGCGTCGACGGAGCCGGGTGACGAGTCCGGCAGCGAGGCGCGCATCCGCCACACCTGATGGGCGGACGCGCGCAGCATCAGCTGATGCAGCGCGCGCATGGCCCGCGTCTGCTCCGGTCCTGGAGTCGACAGTGCGTGGACCCAGTCCCAGTCGTCAGCCGGCGCCGTCCAGCCGGTCGGCCCGCGCGCGCCGGTGTCCGTGATATCGGTGGAAGGCAGCTGCTCGTCGCGGCTGATGATGGTCACCCGGCCGTCCTCGTCTCGTCCACGGGCGAGAGGATGCGCGCCGCAAGCTCCGGTGGACAGCTTGCGTCGACCAGCTGGAGCAGGGCGTGGAGGTCGACCCGCTGGACGGCCAGCCTCTCGGTCAACGCGACGGAGAATCCGGCCTCACGTAGCCGACGTACGCGCCAGGCCACGACGTCGGCCGGCAACCCGGCGGACTGAGCTGGCCCCTGGAGGTGGGTCCCATTGGTGGTCATGCCCTGTTTGCTGCAGGCGACCGCGATGTTCTTACCGAGTAGGTCACTCCAGGTAAGACGGCGGCTCGGCGCTGCCACTAACACCCTGTCAGCCTCCCACCTGCGACCACGACCGTTCAGGAGCGCATCATGGGCACAGCCGTCAACCCGCCGGACCTCCACACCTCTCCCCGCATGTACCGGGACCCTACGTACCAGGCCTACCTGGTGCTCCGCAGCGCGTTCGTCCTCGCGCCGATCCTGTTCGGCTTGGACAAGTTCCCGAACCTGATGGTGCGTTGGGACCAGTACCTCTCCCCCGCGCTCGCCAGCCTCCTGCCCGTCTCACCGCACCAGGCGATGTACGCGGTCGGGCTCATCGAGGTGCTGGCCGGGCTCCTCGTGCTCGTCCACCCTCGCTTGGGCGCGGTGGTCGTCGCTGTGTGGCTCGGCGGGATCATCGTCAACCTGCTTCTGATCCCAGGGTTCTACGACGTGGCGCTGCGTGACTTCGGGCTCCTGCTGGCCGCCGTCGCCCTTCAGCGCCTGGCGACCGGCTACGACGCCCGGCCCGTCCTCTGGCCGCTGCGGAAGGCGTAGCACGTGACCACGGTCGCCAACCGGACCGCCTACGTCCTGACCGGCGGCGGCAGCCTCGGCGCCGTCCAGGTCGGGATGGTGGCCGCCCTGCACGAGCGTGGAATCGCACCGGACCTGGTGATCGGCACCTCGGTCGGAGCCGTGAATGCCGCATACCTTGCTGGTCCGGGCCCGACCGGTCGCCGGCTGGCCGAGTTGGCCGTGCTCTGGAAGGGGATGCGCCGCCGAGACGTGTTCGTCCCGGATCCGCGACGCTGGCTTCGGGCTGCGCGCGGTGCGGCGCCATCGATGTTCTCGTCCGAGCCGCTACGCCGCCTGCTGGCGACACATCTGAGCTACGACGCCTTCGAGGACGCGCGACTGGAGCTGGTGGTGACCGCCACTGACGTCGTCACAGGGGCCCCGCTGTTCCTCAGCACCGGCTCGGTGGTGGATGCGATCTCGGCCAGCGCCGCGGTGCCGGGCATCCTTCCGCCGGTGCGTCTGGGCGAGCGCACCCTGGTCGACGGCGCTGTCGGTCACGCGGGGGCATTGGACTACGCCGACTCCCACGGAATCGACGACATCTACCTGCTGCCCGCGGGGTATCCGTGCGCCGGCCCGCCGGCTAGCGGTGCGCTTGGGATCGCCTTGACGGCGCTCAACCTGCTCCTGCACCGACAGCTCGTCGACGAGGTGCGGACCTACCGAGGTCACGCTCGTCTCCACGTAGCCCCGCCGTTGTGTCCGCTGGCCGTCTCGTCAGCCGACTTTCACCAGGCCGAGCTGTTGATGACGCGGGCCCGGCAGAGCACTCGGGACTGGCTGCATGGGTCATCCGCCCGACCCATCGATGCTGGTCAGGCCGCCGACGCGCGAAACCTCGCCTTCCACGCGCGGCATCGCGAGCGACGGGCCACCGAATCCACCCAGACGTCGGCCACAGCACTTGCACCGGGACGACGACCGTGAGCGGCCCGTCGTCCCGGTGAGGCGGCATCGCCGGATGCCGCCCGTCCGGCATTTGTGACGAGTCAGTCGAGCCGATCTGCGGCCACCACACCACGACGCACGGCGTCGACCGCCGAGCGAGCCGTCCGTGCCAGCCGCGGTGAGCCACTCGTGACCGCCGCGTCGGCGACCTGGTCGAGCAGGTCGACGATCTGCTTGCACCGCCGCACGAAGTCACCTGCGGCGATGTCGCTGCCGCGCAGCACCGACTCCAGCGGATGCCCACCGGCCCAGCGATAGACCATCCAGGCGATCCCCCCGTCCGGGTCGCCGGTTACCGGGAGTCCGCGGTCGCGCTCGCGGTCTTCGATGCCGCTCCAGAGCCGGACCATGGCGGTCCACGCCTCGTGGACCTCCTCGCGCGGCATCCGCGGGCTGATCTCCGCTTCCTCACGCCGGGGTTCATGGACGAGGGTCGAGATCGCGGCGGCGAGCCCTGGCGCATCGAGCTTCTCCCACACTCCGTGGCGCAGGCACTCGGCCGCGAGGAGGTCCTTCTCGGTGTAGAGCCGGCGCAGCTGCTCGCCCCGCTCGGTCACCGTGGTGCCGCCCTCGCCGAGGTAGCCCATCTCCTCCAGCAGGTCGCAGATCCGGTCGAAGGTTCGCGCGACAGAGTTGGTCCGTCCGTCGACCTTGCGCTGCAGGCCTTCCGTCTCTCGGGTCAGCCGCCACCACCGCTCGGCCCAGCGAGCGTGCTGTTCCCGGTCGGGGCAGGAGTGGCAGGGGTGGATCCGCAGCTGCCGGCGCAGCTCCTCGATCCGAGAGGACTCGTCGGTATCCGAGTCGTTGCGCCAACGGCCGGGCGGCGGGTCGTGAGGTACCGCGATGCGCAGCGTCGTCGCGAGGTCGCGGCGGGACTTGGGGCTCTTGGCGTTGAAGTTCTTCGGCAGCTTGACCGTCGTGATCGGCTCGACCGGCGTCGGCACGTCGACGAGGGTCAGCCGCCGCAGCTGCCGGTCCTCCGTCACGACGGCCGGTGACGGGGTGTCGCCTCGGTGACCCCGGTTGGCCTGAACGACCACCGCGTAACCCGCTCGGCGTCCGGCCGGGATCCGGATGACGTCGCCGACCCGGAGCTGCTCGAGGCTGACGGCGGCCTCCGCCCGGACGCTCGCCGCGCGGCGCTTCGCGGCGTCCTTCTCCACGCGGCGGATCTCGTCGCGGATGGCGGCGTATGCGGAGAAGTCGCCACGGTCGCACTGCATCGCCTCCGCGTAGCCGGCCAGCGCCTCTTCGTTGCGCCGGATGGTGCGGACGAACCCGACGACGGCCCGGTCGGCCTGGAACTGCGCGAATGAGGTCTCCAGCAGCTCGCGCGCTCGTTCGCGGCCGAACTGGGCGACGAGGTTGACCGCCATGTTGTAGGTCGGCCGGAAGCTCGACCGGAGCGGGTAGGTCCGCGTGGAGGCCAGGCCGGCGACCGCGAGCGGGTCGAGCTGCCGGTTCCAGAGGACGACGGCGTGGCCCTCGATGTCGATCCCCCGGCGCCCGGCCCGCCCGGTGAGCTGCGTGTACTCGGCAGGCGTGACGTCGACGTGCGCCTCGCCGTTGAACTTGACGAGCCGCTCGAGGACCACGGTGCGGGCCGGCATGTTGATGCCGAGCGCCAGCGTCTCGGTGGCGAACACCGCGCGTATCCGCCCCGCCGTGAACAGCTCCTCGACCACCTCACGGAAGGTGGGCAACATGCCGGCGTGGTGCGCCGCATACCCACGGGAGAGGCCGTCGACGAAGTCCCAGTACCCGAGGACGGCCAGGTCCTCGTCGGCGATGCCGGCGACGCGCTCCTCGACGACGCGGCGGATCCGCTCGCCCTCATCGTCCGGGACCAGGCGCACATTCTGGGCCAGCAGCTGTCCGACCGCGGCCTCACAGCCCATCCGGCTGAAGATGAACGTAATCGCAGGAAGCAGGCCCTCACGCTCGAGGCGCTCGAGGACCTCGGCCCGGGTCGCGCCGCCGCCGGGGCGTCCCCCGCCCAGACCGGTGGACCGGGCCATCCCCCGACCCCCGGGACCTCCGCCCGGCCCGCCGCGTCGTCCACGCCCCCGTGAGGGAAACCGGTCCGGGTCGTACGTGCGCCGGGACAGGTTCGCAATCGCTTGCAGCAGCTCTGGATTCACCCGGGTGGGCGCCACGTCGCGCATCGCCTCGACCGTGCCCTCAGGAGCGTTGGACGGGTCGAAGACCTCGTCGACGAACAGGTCGTACATGCCGCGGCCGACCATCATGTGCTGCCACAGCGGCACCGGCCGGTGCTCGGACACGACGACGGACACGTCGCCGCGGACCTCCGCGAGCCAGGCGCCGAACTCCTCGGCGTTCGACACCGTTGCCGAGAGCGAGACCAGCCGCACCTCCGGCGGGAGGTGGATGATGACCTCCTCCCACACCGCTCCGCGGAATCGGTCGGCGAGGTAGTGGACCTCGTCCATGACGACATAGCCCAGCCCGGCCAAGGTGGGCGAATCCGCATACATCATGTTGCGGAGCACCTCGGTGGTCATGACCACCACCGGCGCCTCGCCGTTGATCGAGGAGTCGCCCGTCAGGAGCCCGACTCGGGCCGCGCCGTACCGGCGCACGAGGTCGGCGTGCTTCTGGTTGGAGAGGGCTTTGATCGGCGTCGTGTAGAAGGCCTTCCGCCCGGTCGCGAGCGCGAGATGGACGGCGAACTCTCCGACGACGGTCTTGCCAGCGCCGGTCGGGGCGGCGACCAGGACCCCGTGGCCGGCCTGGAGCGCCTGGCACGCGTCGACCTGGAACGGGTCGAGCGGGAACGCCAGTGACGCGGTGAACTTGCGCAGTTCATCCGCTGCCATGGCGTCCACGCTATGACACGACGGCTAGCGCCCTCGGGACCACGTCCAGGTCGAGCGGCAACGGTTCGAACCGCTCGCCGTCGGCCTGCGTGACGATGCCCATTGCTTCGAGCCGGATGCGACGGCCGTGCCGGATCTCGACCCGGGGGTGGCTGACGTGGGTGCCCTTGAACACCCTTGGGAAGACGCGCACGAACTCAGTCCGTGAGACCCGGTGGAGGATGACGACATCGAGAAGGCCGTCGTGGTAGGACGCGTCCGGCGCCACCCGCATGCCTCCTCCGAACGCCGGACCGTTGGCCACCGCTACCAACATCGCCTCGGTGACGTCACGCCTACCGTCGACCGTGACGACGTACGGGATGGGCCGGAAGACGGGGAGCTCTCGGGCGACCGCGACGTTGTAGCGCATCGGTCCGCGTGGCCACGCCATCCGGGCGGCACGCTCGTTGACGACCGAGTCGAACCCCCCGCCCAAGACCCCGACCCAAAACCGAGTCCGCCCCGCAGTGGTGATGCACCGGCCGAGGTCGACGGAGCGCGTCCGTCCGGAGGTGACCAGGGCGGCCGCCTCGTCTGCAGACGTCACCGGCAGGCCCAGCTCCCGGGCGTTGTCGTTCCCCGTTCCCGCCGCCACGACGGCCAGGGGTGTCGGCCGGCCGGCGCAGACGTTCGCCCCGAGATGGACCATGCCGTCACCCCCGACGACGGTTAGGACGTCGATCCGGTCGGCGTCGAGGGCCTCGCGGGCTCGCCGCGCCGCGGTGCTGGCGTCCGGCCCCGAGAGGTCGACGATCTCATGGCCGGCCAGGCGGAGCGCGGCTGCGGCCTGCCGTCCGCGAAGGGCGCCGCGCCCGCGCCCAGCGGTCGGGTTGACGAGGAGGCCGACCCGCGGCAGGCGGAGGGCGCCGGGCACGGGCGAAGGCTATCGGCCGGTCCGGGACGGCCATGCGGACTAGATCGGGGAGGCCTGGTCGTCCGGAAGGTTGCGCCAGGCGACGGAGACGTCGCGCTTGGCGCGCCGCCGGTCGAGGAGCGCCCCGACGCCGACTGCGCCAAAGAAGAGGCCGACCATCGGCAGCGCGAGGAAGAGCATCGACCACGGGTCGGGCGAGGGCGTCATGATCGCCGCGAAGAGGAAGATCAAGAAGACCGCGGGCCGCCAACCGCGCAGCATGCTCCGCGCGGGCAGCACTCCGGCGGCGTTCAGCCCGACGAGGAACACCGGCAGCAGGAAGGCGAGCCCGAAGGCGAGGATGAACTTGAGGACGAAGTTGAGGTAGGTGTCCGCCGGGAGGATGTTGGTGGCGCCCTCGGGTGTGAAACTCAGCAGCGCGTGGACGGCCTTGGGCAAAGTCAGGTACCCCAGGGCACAGCCGGCAAGGAACAGCGGCACCGCCGTCACGATGAACAGGACCGCGGTCTTCTTCTCACGCGAGGTCAGTCCCGGCACGATGAACGCCCAGATCTGGTACAGCCAGACCGGCGACGCGATGACGACGCCGACGAAGAGCCCGACCGTGATGAGAATCGAGAACGCGTCGGTGATTCCCGAGAAGTTGATCAGCGTGGAGAGGGCGGTGCCCCGTTCGGCCGCCACCTGTTGGATGGGCGCTTCGAGCCGCTGGAAGATGGCGTCGTACTTCCACCAGCCGATGCCGGCCCCGATGACGATGGCGATGAGCGCGATGGTCAGGCGGTTCCGCAGCTCCCGCAGGTGGTCCCCGAGGGACATCCGTCCCTCGGGGTCGCGCTGCTTACGGAGCCGTCGGAAGGCCATGCGTCAGTGCCTGACCAGTGAGGTGAGCTGGAGACGGTGAGCCCGGCGCTTAGAGCGCCGGGTTCTCGTGACGCTGCTGGTCGGCTACTGGGTCCTGGGGGCCCGGAGGGACCTGCGGAGTCGGAGCCGGCTGAGCCGGCTGGTAGCCCTGAGGGGGCTGCGGGGCGGCGGCCTGGGGCGCCTGCTGTGGCGCCGGCTGGGTCGGCTGTGGTGGGATGACGTCGCCGGAGACGGTGTCCTTGGCTGCGGCGCTGGCCCGCGGCTCCTTGCCGTCGTTTTTCATCTCCGTCACCTCGGACTTGAAGATGCGCATCGATCGGCCGACGCTCCGCGAGATGTCGGGCAGCTTCTTCCACCCGAACAGCAGAGCCACGACGACCACCAGTAAGAGGATGTGCCAAGGCTCGATCAGGCCACGTCCCACGTTGCTGCCTTCCGTTAATGGATCCCGGCGACCGTTCCGCCGTACCGAGGAAGTCTACGCGTCGACCCCGGACCGAACCGCTGTGTACGCGCTCAGCGCCTCCTGTGCGCCGGAGGCCACGCTCGCTGCCAGGTCAACGGGTGAGACCACCCGCACGTGCCCGCCCATGCGCCAGGCCAGCCGCCGCACCAGCGCGGGGTCGGACACGTGCAGGGTCACCCGGCGACGCCCGTCGCCCAGGTCGTCGACCCGGTCCACGGGGTAGTAGTCGACGATCCAGGCACCGGCGCGGTCGGTCTCGACGACCACCTCGAGGTCCTCCTCCCCCGGCGTGAACAGCGCCTCGGTGACGTCCCGAGGGTGCGCGTGCGGCGGCGGCGTGCCGTCGGCGTCGAGCACGTCGAGCGACTGGACCCGGTCGAGCCGGAACAACCGCACATCCTCCGCGCGGTGGCACCAGCCCTCGAGGTACCAATGTCCGTCGAGGAAAACCACGCGCATGGGGTCGACATCGCGTTCGGTCACCTCGTCGCGAGTCGGGACGAGGTATGCGAGGTGGAGCCTCCGGTGGTCCCCCACCGCTTCGCGGGCCCGGCCGAGTACGGATGCCCGAGCTCCGTCGTCGATGGATACCTGCACCCGGGAGCTCGGTGCGCCGAGGGCACCAGTGGCTTCTTCGAGCTTGCTGAGCGCGCGGCCCACCGCGTCGTGCTCCACCAGGGCCGGTGTCGTGGCCAGCGCCCGCAGCCCGACCATTAGGGCCAAGGCCTCGTCAACGCTGAGCCGCAGCGGCCGGGCGATGTAGTCGGCGTTGCCGACGTAGACCTTCCCGTCCTCCCAGTCTGCCTCGATGAGGTCGTCGGGCATCCCGCCGGGCGTACCACAAACGAACAGCAGCTCGAGGTCGGCGACGAGCTGGTCGGTGGTCACGCCGAACTCCGCGGCCGCATCCTCGAGCGGCACCCCTTGGTGAGCCAGCAGCCACGGGACCATGTCGAGCAGCCGCGACAACCGCGTGGTCGCCGACTCCGCCGGCTGGCGGCGACTCCCGTTCACAGCTCCTCCTCGGGTGCGGGCTGCCCCGCTCCGGTCACCCCCATGAGACGGCGGACCACTGCCTCCCGAAGGTCGGTGGGCTCAACCGCCACGACGTCAGGACCGTACCCCGCCACCTCGTCGGCGAGCCGGTCGACGTCGCGGAAGTCGACCTCCACGGTCGACCAGCCGTCAGTCGCTCCCCGCCCGTTGCCCTCCCCGAGCAGCCGGGCCCGTCGCCGCAGCGCGTTGCCGCTGCCCTGGCGCACCCGCAGGGTCGCCACCCGCGGTGGCGAGGTGGGTGCCTGCGTGGTGTCAACCATCTCCCGGGGGTCATGGTCGGCGGGGATCTCGTATGCGCCGGCCGGCCCGAGAGGCGTGACCGCGGTGTCGATCCGGCCCAGCCGGAAGACCCGCGCCGCACCCCGGTCGAGGTCGAAGCCGGTGACGTACCAGCGACCGTGCCACTGCGCCAGGCCCCAGGGCTGCAGCCGACGAGTGGTGCTGTCGGCGTCGGGCTTGCGGTAGCCGAAGGTCACGGCCCGGCGGTCGCGAACCGCCCGCCGCAGTGGCTCGAACGCCTCCTCCGTGGTCCGGACCACGGGCTCGATGCCCACCAACGACGCGTCGTCCATCGTCACCCCGGCGGCGCGCAGCTTCCGCAGCGCCGTAGCCGCCGGGCCGGCCAGGCTGGCCCGGGTCCACGTGCGGGCCGCGAGGGACAGAGCAGCCACCTCGTCGGGCTCGAAGGAGATCTCGGGCAACGCATACTCGCGCTTGTCGATCCGGTAACCGAGCTCGTCGTCGAACACTGGGTCCAGAACGGAGGTCACCAAGGGGATGCCGAGCTCGCGCAGCTCGTCCTTGTCGCGTTCGAACATCCGGTCGAACGCCTCGTCGGAGGCGGTGCCGTGGTACTGGGGAACGGCGGCGCGGATCCGGGCCTTGGACAGCGGCATCCGCGTCGACAGCAGGGCGATGACCAGGTTGAGCAACCGCTCGGTCTTGACCTGCACTGTGGATGGCACCGCGGAAGGCACTGGGGGGTGCGCGCTGGCCTGCACCCTGGGGTGCGTGGTGGGCTGCCCGCTCATTCCGCCGAACCTACCCGAGCCGCGAGGCGCCGGTGGGCCCGGACGCACCGTGCGTCCGGGCCCACGCGGGTTGGTGTGGTGCCGGTGCTACTTCGGCGGAGCAACGGCGTTGAGCCACGCCGTCCCGTTCGGCGACCCGACGCCGGTGACGTCGTCGTAGAGCGGCCGCACATGGATGGTCAGCGGGTCATCCCAGTCGAACCAGCGGGCCGTGTAGGTGTACCCGTTCGAGGCGTCGACACCGTTGACGTAGTCGGCGCGGACGGCGCCCGGGTACGTCTCAAGCTGAGCCTTGGTGATGTCATACGAGACGCCCCGCGCCGCGTACAGGGTTGGGTTGGCCAGGCCGTACCGGCCGTGCGTCTGCACAGCCAGCGCCCACATGCCGGCGTAGAGGGGTGACGACAGGCTGGTGCCGCCGAGGCGGTACTCGTCGTAGTACACCCCGTCCGGGAAGGTCTGCGTCTGGCCGACCTTCATCCCGGTCGTGGGGTCACCAACAGCGGAGACGTCCGGGACTGCCCGCATGGCGGCGCCGCCGTACCTCTTGCTGATGCTGTCGGGGACCACACCGGCCTGGTAGGACGGCTGGGCGAAGAGCCGCGACGTGCCACCGCCGCTGCCGTACTGGAACGTCCTCGGCGACCAGGCCGGCCCAGGCAGCAGGGTGCTGCGGCCGGTCTCCCAGCCCAGCTCGAACAGCCGGGTGTTGTTCGAGGCCACGCCGAGCGAGGTGCCACCCACCGCGGTGACGTACGGGCTCGAGGCCGGCCAGTCCGGAGTCGGGGTGGCGCCCGCTACCCCGCCGGTCTCGTCGGCCGCGTCACCGGAGGAGAAGAAGACGCTGATGCCGGTGGCCGCCGCTTGGATCTGGGCGTCGAGCTGCGGCTTGATGTAACCAGGAGGGAGCGCCTCGCCGCCGTAGCCGTAGGAGTTCGTGATGATGTCCGCGCTCTGGCTGTCGACGACCTTGTTGAGGACAGCGTCGAGGTCCCGGTAGTTGTTCGGCCCACTGACGTAGAGCAGGTTCGCGCCGGGCGCCATGGTGTGGACCGCCTCGAGGTCGAGGGTCTCCTCACCGGCCCAGCCCTGCGGGTCCTGCCTCGGGTTCTGCGGCCGGATGTACGTGCCCGGCGCCACCTGCTCGGTCAGCTTGGGAGCAGGGAGCCCGTGTCGTTGGGAATAGGTCGCTAGGTCCGCGGCGGCGGTCGGAGACGCGTATGCGTCGATGACGGCCACCGTGACACCGCTACCGTCGTTTCCGGCCGCAATCGCCGACGCGACGCCGTACGCACCCTGCAGTTGCGCACCCGCATATCCGCACGGGGCGAAGGCGCTGGGGGTGGCCGGCAGCTTGGTGCCGTCAGCCGTCGGAGTGTTCTGGACGGTCTTCTCGCCCCAGTAGGCGGAGCACGGCGGGGCGTTGCGGAACCCCGGGGAAGGTGCGGCGTCGGGCTTGGCATCGCGTTTGACCAGAGCCATGGAGTCGTCGAGGCCGATGACCGCTTGAACGCTGCCGAGGCTGCTCGGGATTTGGAGCGCCGTGTCGTTGGAGCGCAGCCTCTGGTTGTCGACGGTGTAATCAGAGAAGGTCGTCGAGAATGCGGCCGCCGCCTGGGCCACATTGCCCACGGCCTCGACGTACTTCTTGTTCTCCGGAACGTAGCCGACTCGGAAACCTTGCGACTTCAGCCAGGCGGCGACCCCGTCGACGTCGGACTGGCTCGGAGAGAACCTCTCGCGATACTGCGCCGCCGTGAGGAACTTGCCGTACTGCGCGTTGCCGGGTGTCGACACCGCCAGGGCCAGCTGGGACGCGGCGTCGCCGCCGCGGTTGCTCAGGTAGACGCGGAAGTCGACCTGGGTGTTCTTGTCGGACGCGCCGACCTTGTGGGTCGCCTGCGCCCAGGACGGGACACTGCCCGCCAGAGCACTCCTGCCGTTTCCGGATGCGGCCACGGCAGACGAGGAGGTGGCGCCGACGAGTGCGCAGGACACTGCGGCGACACCGAGCACGGCCACGGCCGCGCGGGTGGGGAGAGACACGAAACCTCCAACGGGATGGTTGAAACCAGGCACCCGCCCCCGACCGGGCGTCGGCTCATGGCTCGGTCATTCCATCCACCCCTGAGGGCTGACCACCCCTGACAAATGTCATGGGCGAGAGTAAAAGTTGGGTAAGGCAACCCCCTAGCGTCAGCGGACGTCGACCAGGTCGACGATGAAGATCAGCGTCTCTCCAGGCGAGATGACGTCGCCGGCGCCTTGGTCGCCATAGGCCAAGTACGGCGGGATGGTCAGCTTGCGACGGCCTCCGACCTTCATGCCGGCGATGCCGTCGTCCCACCCGCGGATGACCCGCCCCGCTCCGAGCGGGAAGTCCAGCGGGGCGCCACGGTTCCAGGACGCGTCGAACTCCTCACCGGTCGAGAACGCCCAGCCCGCGTAGTGCGCGCTGACCGTGCTGCCGGGAGTCGCTTCGTCACCGCTGCCCTCGATCATGTCCTCGACGACGAGGTCGGTCGGCGGCTCCTCGCCGGGGAAGTCGAGCTCCGGTTTGCTCCGGTTGGGGTCCAGTGGCATGGGGCCCAGTGTGCCCTAGGAGGTGTGCCCGTCCACCGGGCGGCGGAAGGCCTCCGGCGGCGGAAGCACCGGCGTCGCCTCCTTCGGTCGGTCGGCCAAGGCCTCGGTTTCGAGAGCAGGCGAGGCGAACGGCGACGGCGACTCGACGGGTTGCGGAGACCGCTGCTGCCGAGCCGCGGGCTGGGCGACCAGGAAACACCAGGTCAGCACCCCGCCGACGGCGGCGAACCACAGCTGCCCGAACAACCCGGAGTTGAAGACGAAGGAGGCGGCGTTCTCGGTGGTGACGCCGATGTTCGCGCGCTCGACCTCGCTGGCGGTCATGGCCCAGAACAGCACGCTGACGCCCCGGGCCAACGCGAGCATCGCGCACGTCCCCAGCAGGAGGGCGGCGACGCGGCGAACGCCCCAACCTGGCGTCGGCGTCCAGGGGACCCGGCTGACCGTGAACCACAGTAGAACGGCGGCCGGGACCAGGACCATCGGACCCACGTCGGTGTAGTCCGGCCAGATCGACCACTGAGCCAGCCGCAGTGAGAGAGAGATATAGGTGATCCCGCCGTTGCCCGGCCCTGCCCCGGGGAAGAGCTGCAGGACCAAGCCGTAGACCTGCTTGCTGACGCCGAGGGCCATGGCGACGACGAGGACGACCGGGATCCACCCCGGAAGCCGCTGCTCGATCCGGGCCGGCGCTGATCCCTGCTGGCCGTTCTCGTCCATCGCTCCCAGTCTGCCCCCGAGCGGGCGATTCCTACCCGAGCAGGCGCGGTTCGATGCGGGTCTCGACTGGGGTGCCGTCTGCGGCCCGCTCAACTCGGTATGCGGCCTGACCCGCCTCCTCGGTCAGCGCTTCGACAAACTCGGTCCCCCGATACAGCACGCCCACGCCGTCGTCCGTGGCGTACGCCGGCGGCAGCGTCCCGTCGGCCACCAGGCGGTGTAGGAGCGGCCGGCGCTGGTCCTCGGAGTCGTAGTGGACGCCGTTCGCATACGGAAGGAACGCCAATCCGTTGGTGACCGGCCGCAGCTCGGGCCCGAACGAGTCAGTGGTGCCGCCGACGTGCCAGCAGATCGACCCGGCCGAGACCCCGGTGAGGACGACACCCGCCTCCCAGACCTCCCGCATGACGGTGTTGAGGTCATGCAGGCGCCACATCGCCAGTAGCCCGGCCACGCTGCCGCCCCACACCCAGACGACGTCCTGGGTGAGCAGGTGGCCGCGCATGTCGGGCAGGTTGGGCATCGGGAACAGCGCCAGGTGGCTGGCCTCCCAGCCGACATGGCGGGCGGCGTCGTAGAAGGTGTTGATCGCGAACGGACTGTCGCCGGTCGCCGTGGCGAGGAAACAGACTCGAGGCCGCCGGCCCGAGACCCCGGCCAGCTCGACCGCATACTCCGTCAGCGGGCCGACCTCCCACGGGATGCGCCGGCCGGCTATGCGGCCTCCCGAGGTGGCGAGGATCGTGGGGGCCTCGGCGGGCAT
>JBKPQA010000217.1:0-6181 GCA_046733835.1 Actinomycetota bacterium | reverse complement strand
CATCCCGGACAGCCCGAACCAGCCGTACGACATGCACGAGATCGTCCGGCACGTCGTCGATGACGAGGAGTTCCTCGAGGTCCAGCCGATATTTGCGCCGAACATTCTCACCGGTTTCGCGCGGGTGGACGGGATGCCGATCGGGGTGGTGGCCAACCAGCCGATGCAGTTCGCTGGGTGCCTCGACATCGACGCGTCGGAGAAGGCTGCCCGTTTCGTGCGCACCTGCGACGCCTTCAACCTGCCGGTGCTCACCTTCGTTGACGTGCCGGGGTTCCTCCCCGGCACCGACCAGGAGTGGGACGGCATCATCCGCCGCGGGGCCAAGCTCATCTACGCGTATGCGGAGGCGACGGTCCCGCTCGTGACGGTCATCACCCGCAAGGCGTACGGCGGGGCATACGACGTCATGGGCTCGAAGCACTTGGGAGCCGACATCAACCTCGCGTGGCCGACCGCGCAGATCGCCGTGATGGGTGCTCAGGGAGCGGTGAACATCTTGTACCGCAAGGAGATTGCCGCTGCACAGGCGGAGGGCCGCGACGTCGACGAGGTGCGGGCCGCCTTCGTGCAAGAGTACGAGGAGCACCTGGCGAACCCGTACGTCGCCGCCGAGCGGGGGTACATCGACACGGTGATCTCGCCGTCCAACACCCGGATGAACGTCACTCGCGCGTTGCGAGCGCTGAAGACCAAGCGCGAGACGCTGCCACCCAAGAAGCACGGCAACATTCCCCTATGAGCGAAGAGACGCCGGTCGTACGTGTGCTTCGGGGCAGTCCGACCGAGGAGGAGCTGGCCGCGCTGGTTACGGTGGTCGCGGCCTTGGGCAGCAACGCTGCTGTCCAACCGCCTGCGCCACCGCGTCGCTGGGCCTCCCCCGCTGCCCGACTGCGATCCGCCGCCTACGGCCGTCGGCCAGGTGGCTGGCGTGCGTCCGCTCTCCCGCGCTGAGGCGGACCAAACGAGAGCCGCCCCACAGGGCGACGAGTTACCTTGACGACCATGCCTCGCGTCGCGGTCCTGCACCCGGGGGACATGGGAGCCGTCGTGGGCGGCGACCTGATCCGGGTGGGCGCGGACGTCCGGTGGCTACCAGAGGGCCGCAGCAACGGAACTCGCGGCCGGGCGGAGGCGGCCGGGCTCCGCGAGGCTCAGAACCTCGACGACGTGGACCTGATCATCTCGCTGTGCCCACCCGGCGCAGCCGTCGACGTCGCCCGATCGGTCGCCGGGTTCCGCGGCCTCTATCTGGACGCCAATGCCGTCGGTCCACGCACGGCCCGTGAGATCGCCTGGATCGTGACCGGAGACGGCGCCCGCTACGTCGACGGCGCGGTCATCGGGCCGCCACCGACCTCGACGGGCACCACGCGGCTCTACCTGTCCGGCGCCGCCGCCACGGAGGTCGCCGAGCTGTTCGCCGGTACCCGGCTCGAGACCCGAGTCATGGACTCCGGACCCTACGGCGCGTCGGCGCTCAAGATGACCTACGCCGCGTGGACGAAGGCCGGCGGCGCCCTCCTTATGGCGGCCCGCGCCACGGCCGCCAAGCAGGGGGTCGAGGCCGACCTCCTCGCCGAATGGGCGATCTCTCAACCTGGCGCCGAAGAGCGGTCGGAGTCGGCCAAGCGCTCGGCGCAGGAGAAGGGTTGGCGCTGGGAGGCGGAGATGCTGGAGATAGCGCGGACGTTCGGCGACTCCGGACAGCCCGAGGGATTCGGCCGCGGCGCGTCGGAGGTGTTCCGGCGGTTCCCTCGTCCACCGAGCTAGCTGCGGCTTCGATAGCCGCGGACCGCTCTCACGTCGCCCGACTTCGGATAAGGACCTTCCGTTGCGGCAGAACGAAACTCGAAGAGATCGACCATCAACTGCATGGGGTACGCCACGCCCTGGTCCACACTCCTGACGAGATCGTCGTCGACGTAGAACCGGACCCGACCGGCGTCCCACTCTGCCGAGTAGGTGTGCCACGCCGTTGCGTCCAGCGGCATCGTCACGCGCGCCATGTCGTCGCGCAATCGAGGGTCGTGATGGGCCTTGACGCCGATGCTCAGCTCCGACGTCTCGGTCCCGACGGAGTCGCCGAACAGCTCGACGACGCAGATCTCGCCTGAGTCGTCCGGCGAATCCTTCTCGAACCCGATCAACCAGAAGGCGAGCAGAGTCGTTGGATCGACCGTCGTCCGCATCTCCACCTCGACCAGGCCCGCGAGCGGCGTGTACAGCGGCCGGTACGGCTGGGGACTCACGACGGTCAGACCCTCGACGTGCCGGTGTTGGCCGCGAGCCGATCCGAGTGGCCCTGACCAGGTGCCGGTCTGGAGGTTGGAGACTCGCATACCGCCGTCCGCCTCCCGCCACTCCGGCTGGTCGAGGTCGATTCGTAGCCGCAGCAAGCCGTTTCCCATATCGAATCGAGCCGCCGATCGCTCCGCCGTCGTCCAGTGCGGAAGGTAGTGAGGCACCCAGCGGCTGGCGTCCAGCCGCTTCGACGTGAAGCGCTCGTCGAGTTCGAGGACATATGCGTCCCGGTCGAGCCTGCCCGCCACGGCGCCACGGTAGTGGCCCTAGGTTGGTGGCGTGCCCGGAGTTCACGCGGAGTTCCTCGCCCTCCCGCTTGCCACGCTGGCCGACGCGGCGCTCACCCGGGCTCGCGACCTCGGCGCCACGTACGCCGCCCTCCGCGTCGTCTCGACGCGGCAGCAGGCCCTCGCGTTGCACGACCTCGACCTGGAGACGTCGATCACCGCCGACGACGTCGGTCTCGCGGTCCGCGTCGTCCACGATGGCTGTTGGGGTTTCGCGGCGGGCATCGTCCTCACCCCCGAGGAGGCCGAGCGTCTCGCCGACCGGGCCGTCGAGGTGGCCCGGGCCAGCCGTCCGGTGTCGACCGAGCGGGTCGTACTCGCGGACGAACCCGCATACCGCGATCAGCAGTGGTCCTCGCCCTACGAGATCGACCCCTTCGACGTCCCCGACTCCGAGAAGGTCGACACGCTGATCGACCTCACCGAGCGGCTCAAGGCCGCTGACGGTGTCGCCCACACCAGGACCACTCTCCAGGCGGTGCGGGAGAACGTCTACTACGCCGACCTCGCCGGCACCTCGACGACCCAGACGCGGATCCGCATCGAGCCGGAGCTCACGGCAACGGCCGTCGACCGGTCGACCGGCTCGTTCGAGACGATGCGCACCCTGGCGCCGCCGGCGGTGGCCGGTTGGGAGTACGTCACGAGCGCCGCGGCCAACGTCGCCGGTGAGGTCGCCGAGATCCCCGAGCTGCTCGCGGCGAAGATCAAGGCGCCGTCGGTGCGGGCCGGTGAGTACGACCTCGTGATCGACGGGTCGAACCTGTTCCTCACCATCCACGAGTCGATCGGACACGCAACGGAGCTGGACCGGGTCCTCGGCTATGAGGCGGCGTATGCGGGAACGTCCTTTGCGACGTTCGACAAGCTCGGGACCTTCGAGTACGGCTCGCGGGTCATGAACGTCACCGGCGACCGGGACACCGACTGGGGTCTGGCCAGCGTGGGCTGGGACGACGAGGGCGTCGCCGGACAGCACTGGGACATCGTCAAGGACGGCATCCTCGTCGGGTACCAGACCGACCGGGCCATGGCCGCGCTCAAGGGACTCGGGAGGAGCAACGGCGCGGCATATGCGGACAGCGCGCGCCACGTGCCACTGCAGCGAATGGTCAACGTGAGTCTCCAGCCAGACCCGGCCGGCGGCACTGTCGAGGACCTGATCGGACAGGTCGAGGACGGCATCTACATCGTGGGCGACAAGTCCTGGTCCATCGACATGCAGCGCTACAACTTCCAGTTCACCGGCCAGCGCTTCTTCCGGATCGAGAACGGCCGGCTCGCGGGACAGCTCCGTGATGTCGCCTACCAGGCCACGACCACCGACTTCTGGCGGTCGATGGAGGCGGTCGGCGGCCCGTCCACGTTCTACCGGGGCGGTGCGCTCAACTGTGGCAAGGCGCAGCCCGGCCAGGTGTCACCGGCGAGCCACGGAACGCCGGCCGCGCTCTTCCGGGGTGTCCGGATCCTCAACACCGTCCAGGAAGCCGGGCGGTGAGCGGGGCCACTACGGTGACGCGAATGGACCATCACGCCGCCCAGGACTGGCTCGACGCCTACGTCGCGGCCTGGCTCAGCTACGACCGAGCGCAGATCCACGCGCTCTTCAGCGAGGACGTCGAGTATCGCTACCACCCGTACGACCAGCCGATCACCGGTCGTAAGGCGGTGGTCGCGTCCTGGCTCGGGGAGGACTCGGCCGAGGGCGCGTCGAGCCGCGACGAGCCCGGGACCTACGAAGCCGCATACACGCCGGTCGCGGTGGACGGGGACGTCGTCGTGGCGACGGGCCGCTCGACGTACCGCACGAAGCCAGGCGGTCCGGTCGACCGCGTCTACGAGAACTGCTTCGTCATGCGGTTCGACGATGCGGGGCGGTGCCGCACCTTCACCGAGTACTACCTCAAGCAGCCGCGATGACGCGGCTGTCCTCCCCTCAGGACGTGGTCGAGGCAGCGCTCGGGGCCGCGACGGCCGACGGGCTCGTCGTCCTCGTTACCGACCGCTCTGAGGCCAACCTGCGCTGGGCCAACAGCTCGTTGACCACCAACGGTGAGATGTCGTCCCGTTCGGTCACGGTCATCGCCACCGCGGGGACGGATGCGAGCGCGAGTGCGGGGGTCGTAGGCCGCACCCTGACCGACGCCGAGGACGTCAAGGAGCTGGTCGCGGAGGCCGAGGCCGCCGCCCGCGCGGCCGACCCGGCGCCGGACGCGGCGCCGCTCGTCACGCCGGAACAGGCGGGCGTGGGCAGCGACTTCGGCCTCGAGCCGGAGACGACCAGCATCGGCGCCTTCGTTGAGCTGGCCAACGACCTGGGGGAAGCGTTCAAGGCGGCCCATCAGCACTTCGGTTTCACGGAGCACATCGTCGACTCGGTGTACCTGGGATCGTCCACCGGGCTGCGGCTACGTCACGTGCAGCCGACCGGACGGCTGGAGATGAACGCCAAGAACGCCGACTGGTCGGCGTCGAGCTATCTGGCCTTCGCCTTCCGCGACCCGTCCGAGGCGGACGTTGCCGCCACCGACGCGGAGCTAGACCGGCGGCTCCGCTGGGCCGAACGCCGGCTCGACCTCCCGGCCGGACGCTACGAGACGATCCTGCCGCCGACCGCGATGGCGGACCTGCTCGTCGAGGCGTACTGGGAGTCCGGCGCACGCGCCGCGGACGAGGGCCGGTCCGCATACTCCGGCAAGCTCGGCGAGCGGCTGTCGCGGCTGCCGCTCGAGTTGTTCAGCGACCCGGCCCGGCCGGGTCTGGAGTGCGCACCGTTCGTCGTCGCGCCGGCGTCGACCGCGGACAGCTCGGTGTTCGACAACGGTCTCCCGGTCCCGCGCCAGGACGTCCTCGCGAACGGCGAGCTCGTGTCGCTGACCGGGTCGAGAGCGTATGCGCGTGACCACGACACTCCAACGCGACTCAAGTCCGACAACCTCGTCCTCGCGGCGCCGGGCGCGACGGGCAGCCTGGACGACCTGGTGGCCGGCACGACGCGCGGTCTCCTGCTCTCCACGCTCTGGTACATCCGCGTTGTCGACCCCCAGACGTTGCTGCTGACCGGGCTGACCCGCGACGGCGTGTACCTGGTGGAAGACGGTGAGGTCGTCGGCGCCGTCAACAACTTCCGGTGGAACGAGTCACCCCTGGACGTCCTGAACCGGATCACCGAGGCGGGCGCCACGGTGCGCTCATACCCGCGGGAGTGGGGCGACTGGTTCACCCGGGTCGCCATGCCGCCCGTCCGAGTGACCGACTTCAACATGAGCAGCGTGAGCCTGGCGCAATAAACCTGCTCCTCGAGTCGGAAGGGGCACCACGGCGGGCTGGGGTGGTACTTCCACTCGGGCGACTCGTCCGGACCGGGGTATACGTTCGCCGACGTGACTGCTGACTCACCGACCCGCCCAAGCACCGACGCGGACCGCGTCGCGGACGACTACTTCGACGGCGCGATCGCGCTCAGCCCGATCATGGCGACGAACGCCGGCATCCCGGGTCACGAGGAGGACCTCGACGACTTCTCCCCCGCGGGCCTGGCTGCGATGTCCGACCTGCGGCAAGGAACCCTCGCGGCGCTGGTCGACGTC
>JBKPQA010000216.1:0-15400 GCA_046733835.1 Actinomycetota bacterium | reverse complement strand
GGTGAGTTCGACGTGGTCCTGCTCGGCGTCGGCCCCGACGGACACGTGGCCTCGCTCTTCCCCCACCACCCGGCCCAGCGGATCGAGGACGCCATCGCCGTGGCGGTGCACGACTCGCCGAAGCCGCCGCCAGACCGCGTGTCACTGACCTTCGAGTGCCTGAACCGAACGCGCGAGGTCTGGTTCCTCGTTTCCGGTTCCGACAAGGCCGAGGCGGTGGCGTCTGCGCTGGCGCCCGGTGCCGACCGGTGGGATGTGCCGGCAAGTGGCGTGCGCGGCTCGGAGGCGACGCGCTGGCTGCTCGACCAGGCAGCGGCGGCCAACCTCGACCACTAGGCGACCGGTCGCCCGGGGAAGTGGTCACCAGAGGTCGGATTCCCGTCCGCCTACAGCCACTCCGGTCTGTAGCTGGCGTCCACAGGCGTCGCGCACGTCGTCACACCGTCCACAGCCGGTTGTTCGGAACTCGTACTGCCCCTGGGCTGGAGCCAAGCTCGTCCTATGACATCCACGCCCACCCGTCGCCAACGCGCCGTCGCGAGGGCGGCCGAACCATATGGGGGCGTGCTCTCCCGCGCGATGTTGCGAGAGCTCGCGATCGACCGCCACATCGTCAGGCGAGAGGTCGCCGGTGACCACTGGCGGACCCACGGATGCCAGACCGTCTCCGTCCACACCCATGCCCGCGAGGGTCCGGCCCTCTGGTGGCGCGGGATCTGGGAGACCGGCGCGAACATCGCTGTGCTCGACGGAGTCAGCGCCCTCTTGGCCGGGGGGATGACCGGCTTCGACGAAAGCGTCGTGCACGTCTCCATTCCTCGCGTGCGCAACCGACGACGCATCGAGGGCGTGCGTGTCCATCGGGTCGAACGCGTCGAATGCGAAGTCATCGTGGGCCGCGGCGTGCCCCGTGTCGCTCCCGCCCTGGCCGCTGTTCGAGCCGCGCACTGGGCGTCGTCCGATCGTCAGGCCGCACTGCTCCTCGTCCTGCCGATCCAGCAGGGCCTGATCTCAGGCGCGCAACTGCACGTGGCCGCCGAAGCTTGGGTCGGTCGGCGACGACGGGCGGTTGTCCAGCAGCTGGTCCAGGACATTACGAACGGCCCGAAGTCCCTGGGCGAGCTGGACTTCGCGCAGATGTGTCGCGAGCGAGGGTTACCCGAGCCGGATCGTCAGACGGTCATGCGGACGTCAGGCGGCCGGATCTACCTGGACGTCCGCTGGCGAGCGGCCCGGCTCGTCGTGGAGATCGACGGCGCGCACCACGGGGCCGGTCAAGGTTTGGTGGCCGACCACCTGCGTCAGAACGAGGTCGCCCTCCGACGTGAGGTCGTCCTGCGCATCTCGATCCTCGGACTGCGCATTGCGGCGGACGAGTTCTTCGAGCAGATCGAACGCGCGCTGCAGGATGTGGACGCCTCATGTGGTCCAACGGTTGAGACTGGTCGTCAGCGCGCGCAAATCCGGCCGCGGGTCACCACAACCAGCCTGAACCAGTGAGTTACTGGATGAGGCCGCGCTGCCGGAGGGTGGCCAGCGCCTCGTCGAGGATCGCCTTGCCGTCGGCGTCGCTACGACGTTCCTTCACGTAGGCGAGGTGGGTCTTGTACGGCTCGACCTTGTGCGGGGCGGGCGGGTTCTCATGGTCCTGGCCGGCGGGGAACCCGCAGCGCGGGCAGTCCCAGGTGTCCGGGAGGACCAGACCCGGCTCCTCGGCGAAGCTCGGGCGCGTCTCGTGGCCGTTCGCGCACCAGTAGGAGATGAAGATCCGCGGCGCCGAGTCGCCGCGCTCCGCTTCTCCCATCGGGCCGGCGCCGACCCTGCTGCCCCGGATGGCGTTACCGCTAGCCATGCACTCTCCCTTTTCGGTCAGCCGGAGAACCGAGCCAGCAGGCCCAGCCCGATGATGGTGACGAACCAGATGATGCCGATGGCAATGGTGAACCGGTCGAGGTTGCGCTCCGCGACCGTGGAACCCCCGAGTGAGCTGGACATCCCGCCGCCGAACATGTCGGACAGGCCGCCGCCCTTCCCCTTGTGCATGAGGATGAGAAGGGTGAGGAAGAGGTTCGCCAGGACCAGCAGGACCTGCAGTCCGATCTTGACGGCGTTCACGGGTGAGGGAGTCCGATCTCGTGTGCTCGTGTGGTGGCGGGGGGCCGCCTACGCCTCCCCCTGACGCGCCGACAGCGCTTCCCAGGATAACCCGGGTCCGGCCTCAGCCCGTCACATGCTCAGGCGATGTGCTCTCGGTAGCGGCAGATCGTGGCGAACTCCTCCGGGTCGATCGACGCGCCACCGACCAGCGCCCCGTCGATGTCGTCCTGGGCCATCAGGGACGCGATGTTTCGCGCCTTGACCGAGCCGCCGTAGATCACCCGAGTCTGCTCGGCCACGTCGTCATTGGAGATGTCGGCCACGAAGTAGCGGATCGCCTTGCAGACCTGTTGCGCGTCCTCCGGGGTTGCCACCTCACCGGTGCCGATCGCCCAAATCGGCTCGTATGCGATGACGATCCGCGGCAGGTACTCCCGCCGCACGTCGAACAGGCCCGCCCGCAGCTGCTCGAGCACGAACGGCACGGCGCGCCCCTCCCGCCGGACGGCGAGGTTCTCGCCGATGCAGAGAATCGGAGTGAGTCCGTGCTGGAACGCCGCCAGCACCTTGTTGTTGACGACCTTGTCGGACTCGCCCTGGTGCTCCCGCCGCTCGCTGTGTCCGACGACCGCATACGTGCAGCCGAGCTTGGCGAGGAACTCGCCGGAGATCTCGCCGGTGAACGGTCCGAAGGTATGCGTGGAAAGGTCCTGGGCCCCGTACTTGAGGCGTAGCTTGTCCGCCTCGACGAGCGTTTGCACGGAGCGCAGGTCGGTGAACGGTGGCAGCACGGCCACTTCGACCGCGTCGTAGTCGTGCTTGGCGTCGCGCAGGATCCAGTCGAGCTTCTGGACGAAGTGGGTCGCCTGGAGGTGGTCGAGGTTCATCTTCCAGTTGCCGGCAATGAGCGGCGTCCGGGTCATGACGGCCTCTCCTCCAGCACGGTCAGGCCAGGCAGCTTCTTGCCCTCGAGGTACTCCAGACTTGCCCCGCCACCGGTGGAGATGTGCCCGAACTGGTCGTCGGAGAACCCGAGCTGCCGCACGGCGGCCGCCGAGTCGCCGCCGCCCACCACCGTCAGCGCGCCGTCGGCCGTGACGTCGACGAGGGCCTCAGCGAGGGCCTTGGTGCCCGCGGCGAAGGGCGCCATCTCGAACGCACCCATCGGACCGTTCCAGAAGATGGTGTTGGCCTCGCTGAGCTTCTCCGCGAACAGCGCCGCCGAGTCCGGTCCGATGTCGACGCCCATCCGGTCGGCCGGGATGGCGTCGGCCGGGACGACCTCATAGTCAGCGTCCGCCGAGAAGGATGTGGCCGCGACGATGTCGACCGGAAGGACGAGCTCGACGCCCTTGGCCTCCGCCTCGTCGATGTACCCCCGGACCCTGTCGACCTGGTCCTCCTCGAGGAGGCTGTTGCCGACCTCGAAGCCGAGCGCCTTGAGGAAGGTGAAGACCATCCCGCCGCCGATGAGGAGCAGGTCCGCGGTCCCGAGCAGGTTGCCGATCACCCCGAGCTTGTCCGAGACCTTCGCCCCGCCGAGCACGACCGCATACGGGCGCTCCGGGTCCTCGGTGAGCCGCTTGAGCACGTCGACCTCTTGCGAGACCAGCCCTCCGACGGCGCTGGGCAGGATCCGCGCGACGTCGTAGACCGACGCCTGCTTGCGGTGCACCACGCCGAACCCGTCGGACACGAAGAGATCGGCCAAGGCGGCCAGCTGCTCCGCGAACGCCCGCCGCTCGGTCTCGTCCTTGCTCGTCTCGCCCGGGTTGAACCGGAGATTTTCCAGGAGGACCACGTCGCCCGGAGAGGCCGCGTTGACCGTGGAGGTGGCCGACTCACCCACGGTGTCGGTGGCGAAGGCGACCGGGTGGTCGAGCAGCTCGCCGAGCCGCTTCGCGACCGGAGCCAGCGAGTACTTGTCCTCGGGGGCACCCTTGGGCCGGCCCAGGTGGGCGCAGACCACGACGACAGCACCGGCGTCGGCGAGAGCTTGGATCGCCGGGACCGACGCCTTGATCCGGCCGTCGTCGGTGATCGTCTGCCCGTCCAGCGGGACGTTGAGGTCGGATCGGACGAGTACCCGCTTGCCGCGGAGGTTTCCGTCCTCGAGCACCTCGGCCAGAGTTCTCAATGGACTACAGGCCTGTCAGAGATCGCGGCCGACCAGCTCGACGATGTCAATCAGCCGGTTCGAGTAGCCCCACTCGTTGTCGTACCAGCCGACCACCTTGACCTGGTTGCCGATCACCTTCGTCAGGCCCGCGTCGAAGATGCACGACGCCGGGTCGGTGACGATGTCGCTGCTCACGATCGGGTCCTCCGTGTAGCGGATGATCCCCTTGAGCTCGCCGTCGGCAGAAGCCTTGACCGCGGCGTTGACCTCGTCGACGGACGTCTCCCGGCTGGCCTCGAAGGTGAGGTCGGTGGCCGATCCCGTCGGAACCGGGACGCGCAACGCATACCCGTCGAGCTTTCCCTTGAGCTGCGGAAGGACGAGACCGATGGCCTTGGCCGCGCCGGTCGAGGTCGGCACGATGTTGAGGGCCGCGGCCCGGGCGCGGCGCAGGTCCTTGTGCGGGCCGTCCTGGAGGTTCTGGTCCTGGGTGTAGGCGTGGATCGTCGTCATGAGCCCGGACACGATCGTGAAGGCGTCGTCGAGCACCTTGGCCATCGGGGCCAGGCAGTTGGTCGTGCAGGACGCGTTGGAGATGATCGTGTGGGCGGCGGCGTCGTAGGCCGAGTCGTTGACACCCATGACGATGGTGACATCCTCGTTCTTCGCCGGCGCGGAGATGATCACCTTCTTGGCGCCGTTGTCGACGTGGGTCTTCGCCTTGGTCGCGTCAGTGAAGAGTCCGGTGGACTCCACCACGACGTCCGCTCCGAGGTCGCCCCACTTGAGGTTGGAGGGGTCGCGCTCGGCGAAGGCCTTGAAGGACTTGCCGTTGACGGAGATCTCGTCGGCGCTCGACGTCACGTCGCCCTGGAGGCGGCCGAGGATCGTGTCGTACTTGAGCAAGTGGGCCAACGTGGCGTTGTCAGTGAGGTCGTTCACGCCGACGATCTCGACATCGGCGCCGGACGCCAGAGCGGCGCGGAAGAAGTTGCGGCCAATGCGGCCGAAGCCGTTGATACCTACGCGGACAGTCACGGGTGATCAAGCCTTCCAAGTGGACTGCGGGGTGCGCCTCGACCCTAGTGCAGCGCCCGTGACCTGGCTCACGCGCGTCCGCGCTACGGCCCGGTACCGGGAATGCGAGTGGAGGGTGCTGGGAGCGCCAGAGCGCTCGGCTCTACTCCACCTAAGGAAAGCCGGGGTAGTCACTCCAGCATGTCGGCGGTGAGGTTGGCGTCCGTGCCGGGGATGCCGAGGTCCTGCGCGCGTTTGTCCGCCATGGCGAGGAGCCGGCGGATCCGGCCGGCGACGGCGTCCTTGGTCATCGGCGGATCGGCCAGCTGGCCCAGCTCTTCGAGGGACGCCTGCTTGTGCTTCAGGCGGAGCCGGCCGGCCTCGCTGAGGTGCTCGGGTACGTCCGTGCCAAGGATCTCCATCGCCCGCTCGACTCGGGAGCCGGCGGCGACCGCCGCCCGGGCCGACCGGCGGAGGTTGGCGTCGTCGAAGTTCGCCAACCGGTTGGCGGTGGCCCGCACCTCGCGACGCATCCGGCGCTCTTCCCACGCGAGAACGGCGTCGTGGGCGCCGAGCCGGGTGAGCATCGCGGCGATGGCGTCCCCGTCGCGGATGACGACCCGGTCGACGCCACGGACCTCACGAGCCTTGGCCTGGATGCCCATTCGCCGGGCCGCGCCGACGAGGGCGAGCGCCGCCTCCGGTCCGGGGCAGGTCACCTCGAGCGCAGACGAGCGGCCCGGCTCGGTGAGGGAGCCGTGGGCGAGAAAGGCGCCGCGCCAGGCCGCCTCGGAGTCGCACGCAGAGGCGCTAACCACCTTGGGCGGTAGGCCACGGACCGGGCGGCCGCGCGAGTCGATGAGACCGGTCTGGCGGGCGAGAGTCGCACCCTCCTCGACGATGCGAACGACGTAGCGGCTGCTCTTACGCAGTCCGCTCGCCGACATCACGAGGACGTCCGACTTGTGGCCGTAGACCTCGGCGACGAAGCGGCGCAACCGGCGCGCGGCGTTGGCGGTGTCGAGCTCCGCCTCGACGACGATCTGCCCCCCGACGATATGGAGCCCCCCGGCGAACCGGAGGGTTGCGGCCACTTCGGCCTTTCGGCAACACGGCTTCGTCACCTCGAGGCGGGACAGCTCGTCCTTGACCTTCGCGGTCATTGCCATACCAGCCATCCTGCCACCCTGTCCCCATCCGACCGCCCGGAAGACAGTCGCCCACACACCCCTTGCCGGTGCCCGCCGCATCAGAGCGCACACCTGTTTCATGCACCTCGGATTGAGCCAGTAGCAACCCTTTTCGTGCTCTCCGGTTGGAGTCGTCCGATGGTGAAGGTCGCAGAGTATCCGATCCTCGGCGAAAGCCGAGGGCCCGGTCTCAGGAGATGACGTCCCGGTAGGCGGCGGCCAGTCGCAACGGGTCATGTTGACCCGGCCGACCGAGGGCCGAGACCGTCGCGACGACCAGCTCCGCACCGACGAGGTCGACGGCGCGGCGCAGCGCCTCGGCGTCGTCGACGCAGCTGGGGTCGGCGAGGACGACGTCGAAGCGCAGCTCCGGAGCGTGCTTCACCAGGCTGTCGATGTGGTCCTGCGCGCGGTAGCCCTTGGTCTCGCCGGTGTGCACCTCGAGGTTGAGGTTGAGCACCCTCCGGGCCCGGGTCGAGACGATCGCATCGCGCAGGCTCGGCACGAGGACGTGTGGCATCACCGACGTGAACCAGGACCCCGGACCGAGGAAGACCCAGTCCGCCTCGCGGACCGCGGCCAGCGTCTCGTCAGGGCACCCCGGATCCGGCGGCAACAGGCGTACACCCTGAACCCGGCCGCGGCTCGACGCGACCCGGTGCTGCCCGCGGACGGTAGTAATGGCCTCGGGGTATGCGGAGTCGTGGCCGACGATCTCGGCCTCGATCTCCAGCGGGACGCTGGCCATCGGCAGGACCCGGCCGCGCGAATTGAGCAGCCGGCCGACGAGGTCGAGGCCGTCGACGGTGTCGCCGAGCAGATCCCACAACGAGACGATCAGGAGGTTGCCGAGCGCGTGGCCGGCTAGCGGGCCGTCACCCGGGAACCGGTGTTGGAGAACATCGCGCCAGGTGTGCCCCCACTCGGTGTCGTCACAGAGCGCCGCCAGCGCCATCCGAAGGTCTCCCGGAGGAAGCACCGAGAACTCGTCACGCAGGCGGCCGGAGGAGCCGCCGTCGTCGGCCACGGTGACCACGGCGGTCACGCGGTCGGTCAGGAGCTTGAGGGCGGAGAGCGAGGAAGCGAGGCCGTGCCCACCGCCGAGCGCGACGGCACGGGGGTGAGGCGCATACCCGCTGCCGGTGGTCATCCCCGCTCACTCCCGCCCGAGGTCGCGGTGAACGATAAAGGCGTCGACGGTGTCGCTGCGCAGCCGCTCGGTCAGCTCCTCGGCTATCGCGACCGAGCGGTGCTTGCCGCCGGTGCAGCCCAGAGCGACGGTGACGTAACGACGCCCCTCCCGGATGAAACCCTCGGTCACGGAGTCCATGAGGGTGACGACGTCGTCGATGAACTCCTTGGCGCCCGGCTGGGTGAGGACGAACTCGGCGACCGGCTCGTCGCGTCCGGTCAGTGGGCGGAGCTCGGGGACCCAGAACGGGTTCGGAAGGAACCGGAGGTCGTGAACGAAGTCGGCGTCGAGCGGCACGCCGTACTTGAACCCGAACGACATGACCGCCAGCCGCAGCTGCGCGGCCCCGTCGCCGGCGAACAGCGACATGGCCTTGGCCGCCAGCTGGTGGACGTTGAGCCCCGAGGTGTCGAGGATGACGTCGGCCTCCGAGCGCAGCTCACCCAACAGCGCTCGTTCCCGCTGGATGCCGTCGAGGAGCCGTCCGGGCCCCTGCAGCGGGTGTGGCCGGCGGACGCTCTCGAACCGGCGCACCAGCGCCTCGTCAGTCGCGTCGAGAAAGACGACCGATGGGCGGTGGCCGGTCTGGGCCAGCTCAGCGACGATCTGACCGAAGTCGGCGAAGACGCCGTGGCTGCGGACGTCGACGACCGCGGCGATGCGGTGGATCATCGGCTCCGGCGTCCGGGCCAGGTATTCCTCGTGGAGCTGCAACAGCTGCGGCAGCATCTGCGGCGGGAGGTTGTCCACAACGTACCACCCGAGGTCCTCGAGGACGTTGGCCATCGTCGACCGCCCGGCGCCGCTCATCCCGGTGAGGACGAGCATCGGCTCGTCGCGGCCAGGGGCGCCCCGGCTGGTGCGGAGCGGCCGTTCTCCGGGCTCCTCAGCCATCGGTCGCCTCCCTGGTGTGGGGCTAGGGCGTGTTGCGAAAAGTCGGGGTCCCCCCGAAGCACCGGAGCGAAGCGCCGGGGTCCCTGCGAAGTATCGTCGCGAAGCGGGAAACTTCGTGGGGAGAAGTTCGTGGGGTGACCTAGGTCAGTCGAGCACCTCGCCGGTCGTCACGTTAACGGCCGGAACCGTTTGAGAGGAGCCGGTCGAGACGGTCGAGTCAAGGGCCAGCCGCATCGCGATCGTCTCCGCCATCGTCGGCCCGATGCCCTGGACGGCGGCGATCTCCTCCGCCGACGCCGACCGGAGCCGTTTGACCGAGCCGAACTGGCGCAACAGCGCCTTGCGCCGCACCTCACCGAGTCCGGGGATGTTGTCGAGGGCGGACGTCGTCATGGCCTTGGACCGGCGCTGTCGGTGGAAGGTGATGGCGAACCGGTGCGCCTCGTCGCGGACCCGTTGCAGAAGGTAGAGCCCCTCGCTGGTCCGCGGGAGGATCAGCGGAAAGTCCTGACCCGGGACCCAGACCTCCTCCAACCGCTTGGCCAGACCGGCCAGCGACACATCCTCGATCCCCAGCTCGTCCAGGACCGCCTTGGCGGCGTTGACCTGCGGCAGGCCGCCGTCGACGACGACGAGGTTCGGCGGGTAGGCGAACTTGCGGGGGCGACCGGTGACCTCGTCGATCGGACCCCGAGCGCGTGGCATACCGTCGAGCGCCTCGTCGTCCTCGGTCGCCGGACCCATATCGATCTCCGCCGAGTGCTCGCGCTCGTCGAGGTAGCGCTGGAACCGCCGGCTCAGGACCTCGTGCATGGCCGCGGTGTCGTCGATGGTCGCGGTGCCGTCCAGTCCGGTATGCGAGTAGTCGCCCCGGACGACGAACCGCCGGTACTCGGACTTGCGGGGTAGCCCGTCCTCGAAGACGACCATCGAGGCGACGACGTTGGTGCCCTGGACATGGCTGACGTCGAAGCACTCGATGCGCAACGGCGCGTCGGGCAGCTCGAGGGCGTCCTGGAGCTCCTGCAGGGCCCGGCTGCGGGCGGTGAGGTCGCCCGCGCGGGCGACCTTGTGGCGGGCGAGGGACTGCTCGGCGTTGCGCCGAACGGTCTCCATAAGGGCACGCTTGTCGCCCCGCTGCGGGACCCGGAGATCGACCCGGTGACCGCGAAGCGTGCCCAGCCACTGCGCTAGGGCGTCCGGCTCGGCGGGCAGCAGCGGGACGAGGACTTCGCGAGGCACCTCATCGGCGGTCTGGTCTCCGTAGACCTGCTGCAGCAGGTGACCGACCAGCTCGGGCACGTCCTCGCTCTCTTTCTCGACGACCCAGCCGCGCTGGCCGCGAATCCGGCCACCGCGGACGTAGAACACCTGGACCGCGGCCTCCAGCTCATCGTCCGCCAGCGCGAAGACGTCGGCGTCGGTGCGGTCGGCGAGGACCACGGCGTTCTTCTCGAGGGCCTTGTGGAGCGCGCCCAGGTCGTCGCGCAGCCGCGCCGCAAGCTCGTACTCCATCGCGTCGGACGCCTGGCGCATCTGCCGCTCGACGCGCTTGGTGAACTTCATCGTGTTGCCGGCCATGAAGTCGCAGAAGTCTTCCGCGATCTGCCGGTGATCCTCCGGGCTGATCCGCCCCACGCAGGGCGCAGAGCACTTGTCGATGTAGCCGAGCAGGCAGGGCCGTCCGCTCTGGTGGGCGCGCTTGAAAACGCCGGTGCTGCAGGTGCGCATGGGAAAGACGCGCAGCAGCAGGTCGAGGGTCTCGCGGATGGCCCAGGCGTGGGAGAACGGGCCGAAGTAGCGGGTGCCCTTGCGCTTGGCGCCCCGCATGACCTGCGCGCGAGGGAACTCCTCGCCGAGCGTGACGGCGAGGAACGGGTAGGACTTGTCGTCGCGGTACTTGACGTTGAACCGCGGGTCGAACTCCTTGATCCAGGAGTACTCCAGCTGGAGCGCCTCGACCTCCGTGGCCACGACGGTCCACTCGACGCTGGCGCCGGTTCGGACCATCGTGGCCGTGCGGGGGTGCAGCGCGGCGATGTCCTGGAAGTAGGACGACAGCCGCGAGCGCAGCGACTTGGCCTTGCCGACGTAGATGACCCGGCCGTCCTTGTCCCGGAATCGGTACACGCCCGGGTCGGTCGGGATCTCTCCCGGACGCGGACGGTAGGAGGCGGGATCGGCCACGGTTTCACTCTAAGAGCCGGCTCGGACGCCCGTTCGAGCGGGACACCTACAGCAAGAACTCTGACATGTGTGACGTGTTGTCCTCCAATCGCTCAGATGGCGACAACAACTCCCACATGTCCGAGAAATCGCGGAGTACTGGCGGAGCGGGCGGGCGAGGTACCGGGATGTCGCCGCGGATCGTCAGGCGATGTAGACGGAGTCCCCGCTCACCGTGGCCGTCTTGGCCGGGAGCGGGCTCCTGGCCTGGCTGGACGGCGTCGGCGTCCCTGTCGTGATGTCGAACTGGCTCTGGTGGCAGGGACAGTCGATGAAGCCGTTCTCGACCCTGGTCAGGGTGCAACCCTGGTGCGTGCACGTCGCGCTGAAGGCCTTGAACTGGCCCGCCGACGGTTGCGTCACGACGAACAGCGCCGAGGGGTTGATGACCCCGCCACCGACCGGCACGTCCGCGGTCTTGACCGGCGTCCCGCTCGGGGCGGCCCCGCCGGACGACCCCGACGAGGTTGTCGAGCCCGATCCGGTCGACGCGCTCGACGGCGTCGAGCTCGTCGCACTGGCCGGCGCCGCTCCAGTGGCAGGCGGCGTGCTCGATCCGCCGCACGCGGCCAGGGCCGCCGCTCCCGCGACACCGGCCCCACCGACCCCGGCAGCGCGCAGCACGGTGCGCCGTCTCACTGCAGGCCCCTTCGCTCCGCCCTGAGGATCTGACGTCCCGGAAGCCCCAGAAGTGCTGATCTCTGGCTGATCTGACATGGCCGCGTCCTGCCTCGCTGGTCTGGTCGGTGGCATCTGTAGTCCTGGCCCGGTTCCAGGCTCCGAAGTGGTTGCCGGTTCAACGAACGGGAGTCGCCCATCCTGCTCAAAGCGGCTGTCAACCACCTGTGGTGACGCCATGACCCGCCGGCCGGTTCACTGGGGCTTCCAGGTCATTTCACGGAGTGGACCCTCAGGCAACCGGCAGGAAACGCAAACTTCACACATCACAAGACGGACACGGACCCGGACCCGGCGGGTTCGGTCCGTCCTGCGGGGAACTACGCTGCGTCTCGCTCGCGGTTGTCGCGACGGGGCCGGGGGGCTCCAAGCCCAGATCTCCGAGCCCGAAACTCCCAGGAGGATTTGTGCACCAGCGTTCCATCGTCCGGATTGGGGTTCCGCTCGCCGTCGCGGCGCTCGCCCTGTCCGCCTGCGGCTCCCGCGGCGACTCCGGCACCTCTAGCGGCGGCAGCACCGGAGGTGGCGGCGCCACCAAGACTGTGAAGATCGGCGTCATCGCGCCGCTCTCGGGCGACCTCTCCGCCCTTGGGAAGGGCATCCAGCACTCGGTCGAGCTCGCGGTCAAGCAGGCTAACGACACGAACGCCGTTCCCGGCTGGAAGCTGGAAGCATCGCCAGTCGACGACGAGGGCAAGCCCGACGTCGGCAAGAACGGAGCCACCAAGCTCGCCTCTGACGACCAGGTCATCGGCGTCGTCGGCAACCTCAACTCCAGTGTGAGCCAGCAGACGCAGCCGATCTTCGCGGCCGCCAACATCACGCAGATCTCACCCGCGAACACGAACCCCACGCTGACCATCGGCGCGGACCCGGCGAGCCCGAAACGGGCCTACAAGACGTACTTCCGGACCTGCACCACGGACGCTGTCCAGGGTCCGTTCGCCGCGCGCTACCTCCTCGGCCAGGGCATCAAGAACGTTGCGACGATCCACGACAAAAAGGCCTACGGCCAGGGTCTCGTCGACGCGTTCACGACCGAGTTCAAGAAGGGCGGCGGCACGATCACGGCAGCCGAGACCATCAACCCGGACGAGTCGAACTATCAGGCCGTCGTGTCCAAGGTCGCGCCGTCCAGCCCGCAGGCCGTCTACTACGGCGGTGAGTACCCGCAGGGCGGACCGCTCTCGCAACAGATGAAGTCGGCCGGGCTCAACGTCCCGCTGATGGGTGGCGACGGCATCTACGACCCGAAGTACGTTCAACTCGCCGGTCCGACCAGCAACGGTGACCTCGCCACCTCGGTCGGCGCACCGACGGAGTCAACCGACGCCGGCAAGAAGTTCCTGTCCGAGTACCAAGCGGCCGGCTACGCGGAGCCGTCCGCCGCCTACGGTGGCTACTCCTACGACGCCGCCAACGCGATCATCCGGGCGCTCAAGACCTCGCTGGCCAGCGCGAGCGACGTCAAGTCAGCGCGCACCGCGACGATCGACGCGGTCGGCAAGGTCTCGTTCGACGGGGTCACCGGCAAGGTCGCCTTCGACCAGTACGGCGACGCAACGAGCAAGGTGCTGACCGTCTACAAGGTCGACAGCGGCAAGTGGGTCGCGGCGAAGACGGACATCTTCCAGTAAGTCGCTGGGCTCATCGGAACTGACCGAGGCCGACAGATACGGGGGCGGGCTTGCCGACAAGCCCGCCCTCGTGCTGTCCGCGGGTGCACAATGCCTCCGGGCAGGCAGTATGCGTGAGCAGCGGATTAGTTCTGGCGCGGACGGCCGGTACCGGCCAGTGAGGAAGCTACGGGTGAAGGCTCTAGTGACTCTGGCTGCCAAGGTGGTGGCGCAATGACGGAAGTACTCCAACAGCTGGTCAACGGCCTGACTCTGGGCTCGCTGTATGCGTTGATCGCCGTCGGGTACACGGTGGTCTACGGCATCGTCCAGCTCATCAACTTCGCCCACGGCGAGGTCTTCATGATCGGCGCGTTCGGGGCCCTGGCAACGTGGACCGTGCTGTTCCAGGGCACCCTGGCGCTCTGGGTGCTGCCGATCATGATGATCGGCGCCGTCATCGCCTCAGTGGCGGTGGCCGTGGTCATGGAGCGGTTTGCTTACCGGCCTCTGCGGCACGCCCCACGCCTGGCTCCGCTCATCACCGCCATCGGCGTCTCAGTCTTCCTCCAGGAGGCGGTCCGGCTCTTCTACCCCGGCGCCAAGAGCAAGCTGCCGTTCCCGTCAATCGACGTGGTCACCGGGCCGGCCTTCCAGATCGGCGGCTTGACCATCCAGCGGGCCGCGATCTTCACCGTCGCGGCTCTCGCGATCTGTGCGGCCCTGCTCTGGTACTTCGTCAACCAGACGAAGCTCGGCCGGGGTATGCAGGCGGTCTCCCAGGACCCCGACACGGCCCGGCTCATGGGGATCAACGTCGACCGGATCATCGTCGTCGCGTTCGTCATGGGCGCGATCCTGGCCGCCGTCGCGGGCGTCGCCCAGGGCCTGCAGAACCAGAACATCGACTTCCGGATCGGCTTCCTCGCCGGTCTGAAGGCCTTCACGGCTGCCGTCCTCGGCGGCATCGGCAACATCCAGGGCGCCGTCCTCGGCGGCCTGGTGCTCGGCGTCGTCGAGTCGCTGGCGACGCAGTTCATCCCAGGCCAGTTCGGCGGCTCAGCCTGGAAGGACGTATGGGCGTTCGTCCTGCTCATCATCGTCCTGGTCTTCCGACCGCAGGGCCTCCTCGGTGCGAGGGTGGTGGACCGCGCATGAACGAGCGACTCGACGCACTGCGCGACCGGTACGGACGTCTCGGCTGGCCTCTCGCCCTGACCGGCGCGATCCTCCTCGCCCTGGGCACCTTCACGTCCTGGAGCTACGTCGCGACGATCCTGGGCAACCTCTCGGTGTACGTCTACCCGGGCAGCGTTCAGCTCTTCGCCCTGGTCCTGGCCGTCATCGCGATCCTGTTCCTGCTCATGTACCGCGGTCCGTTGCACCGGTTGGGTGACTGGTTCAAATCCTCCCTCGCCGTGCGCTCGCTAGGACTCGGCTCGGCCGTGTTCATGACGTTGGTCTTGCTGCTGATCGCCGTACAGAGTGGTGGCCTCGTCAACATCGACCCGGGCGGCTGGGTCTCCTGGGTGGGCAGCCTCGTCCTGGCCGTCGGCGGACAGCTGATGGAGGTGCGCGCGATCAGGGACCCGATCTACGCCCGACTGCCGGGCTGGGTCGAGATCCTCGTCATCGTCATCCTGCTGGCGCTGGCCCTGTTCGGCTCCGCGTTCGCCCTTGGCCAGGAAGACGGCAGCGTCTTCCTCCTCTTCTTCGTTGCCCTCGGCACCGCCATCTGGGCGCTGGCGTCCTGCGGGTTCTTCACCTGGATCGGGATCCTCGCCGCCCGGCACCGCCGGGTCCTCATGCTCGGGGCGTTCGTCGTCGCATTCCTCTTCCCGTTCACCCAGGGGGGGTCCGACGCGAACATGTCGATCGCGACGCAGGTCATCATCTTCGCGGCCACGGCGATGGGCCTGAACATCGTCGTCGGACTCGCCGGTCTGCTCGACCTCGGCTACATCGCCTTCCTCGGAGCCGGCGCCTACACCGCTGCCGTCCTCTCCGACTCGGCGTTCGCCACGGTCGGCTGGAAGCCGCCGTTCCTGCTTGTCGTCCTCATCGGTGCCTGCGTCTCGGCGACCCTCGGGCTGATCATCGGAACGCCGACCCTGCGCGTCTCCGGGGACTACCTGGCCATAGTCACCCTGGCGTTCGGGGAGATCTTCCGGCTGACCATGGGCAACCTGGACGGTAGCAACGGCCCCAACCTCACCCGAGGGCCCAACGGCATCCCCGCCATCCCGGACCTCGTCGTCTTCGGCTGGGACTTCGGTGAGACGCACATCGTGGCTGGCATCCCGCTCGGCCGGTTCGCGAACTACTACTTCCTGCTGCTGATCTTCGCGGCGTTCGTCATCACCGTCTTCGT
>JBKPQA010000215.1:0-8932 GCA_046733835.1 Actinomycetota bacterium | reverse complement strand
CTGGTCAACGGGTTCATGCCGGGCGTCGATGCGCCGTTCGTGTCCAACGACGACGAGGCGTCGATGGAACTGTCGCTGAATCATCTGGTTCACCTGGGACACCACCGGATTGGGCTGGCCGTAGGTCCGCAGCGGTACGTCCCGTCGCAGCGCAAGATCGCGGGGTTCCACCGGTTCATGAAGGACTTCCTCGGCGAGGAGGCGGTCGACGACCTCGTCGAGACGGAGATGTACACCGTCGAGGGCGGGCAGGCGGCCGCCCAGCGGCTGGTCGAGAAGGGCTGCACGGCGATCGTCTGCGGTTCGGACCTCATGGCGCTCGGGGCGGTTCGCGGCGTGCGGGCGGTGGGGATGCGGGTTCCGGACGACATCTCCGTGATCGGCTACGACGACTCGACGCTGATCGCCTTCACCGACCCCCCGCTGACGACCATCCGGCAACGGGTCCTGGCGATGGGGGAGTGCGCGGTGCAGGCTCTCGTCGACGAGATTGCCGGGATGCCGGTGTCGCGCACGGAGTACGTGTTCCGGCCGGAGCTGGTCGTCCGCGGTTCCACCGGAGCCTGCCGCTCGCGCTGAGTGCAGAGGTCCGTAACGCACACTCTGTTGCTCCGGTGGCGGCCGGTTGGGTCAGGATTCGCCGGTCGCCTGTTCGCGTAGCTCACGGAGCTGCTCCAAGGTCTCCACCACGTCGGCGACCGACCCCACCCGGTATGCGGCGTGTGTCTCCCCACTGCCGACCTTGACCGGGACGTCACCGTCCTGGGCATCCAGGGTCTTGAATGCGTCCTCGTCCGTGACATCGTCGCCGGTGTAGAAAATGGCGTCGCTGCCGACCTCTCGCCCCAGCGCCGCGATCGCGCTGCCCTTGTCGGCATGGGACACCGACAGCTCGACGACGGACTTGCCCCGCAGTAGGCGAACGTCCCGCCGACCTTCTGCGAGTGCGACCGCCTCCCGCAGGGCGGCCTCGGCGTCGGCCCGCGGCAGCCCTCGGGTGTGGACGGCGACCGCGGATCGCTTTCGCTCGAGCCGGGCGCCGGGATGCCGGTCGATGAGCTCGGCGACCTGGGCGGTCAGGTCGTTAAGCAGCACGCGCCGGTCTTCGTCAAGCCGGCCTTCCGCCGCGACGTTCGGTCGGGTGGCCTCGGCGCCGTGACTGCCGATGAGGGTGATGGATTCGGCTGATCCGACGCCGGTGACGTCGCGGAGCGTCCGGACGTCGCGACCGGAGGCCACGGCCACATGGGTGTCGGGTAAGGCGGCGAGCGCCCGGAGCGCGGCCATCGCGCCCGGAGCGGGCGCCGAGTCGTCGGGATCCACGGTGAACTCGGCCAGCGCCCCGTCAAAGTCCGTGGCGACGAGCAGTGTCGGCGCCTTGGCGGCTGCCTCCAACGCCGCACGAAGCTCCGCGGCCGACGTCTCGGGATCCTCCTCCGCCGAGCGGTCCCCCGCCTGGGAGACCGGCGACTCCGTCGGGTCTTCCGCGGTCATGGCTGGCTGGCCGCGGTATGCCGTTGCTGCACCCGCACGGCGGCCTCAGGACGGTGCGGGGCGACCGCGAGCGCCGCGAGGAACCGGTTCGCCCAGCGCCCCACGTCATGGTCGGCCACCCGTCGGCGCAGCGCCTTCATGATCCGCGCCTTCTCGTGGGCCGGGGTGTTGATCGCTCGAAGGATCGTCTGTTTCAGGCCCTCGATGTCGTGCGGGTTGCAGACAAAGGCCTGGTGCAGCTCGTGATACGCGCCGGTGAACTCGGAAAGCACCAGCGCCCCGCCCAGGTCGTGCCGGCAGGTGACGTACTCCTTCGCGACCAGGTTCATCCCGTCGCGCAGCGGCGTCACGAGCATGACGTCGGCGGCCTGGAAGAGCGCCGCCATCTCGTCCTGGGGGTACGAGTGATAGAGGTAGTGCACCGCCGGTGCCCCGATGGAGCCGAACTCTCCATTGATCCGGCCCACCGTCGTCTCGACTTGTTGCCGTAGCTCCCGATAGGCGTCGACCCGCTCTCGACTCGGGGTGGCCACCTGCACGAACGTCACGTCGGGGACGGTGATCGCCTTGTCCTGCAACAGTTCTTCGTACGCCTTGAGCCGGTGCTGGATTCCCTTGGTGTAGTCGAGCCGGTCGACGCCCAGCATGAGAATGCGGGGGTTGCCCAGCTGGTGGCGCAGCTCGCGGGCGCGGTCCATGACGGCCGGCGTCTTTGCGAGAGCCTCGAGGGCGGTGAAATCGATCGAGATGGGGATGGCGCTGGCGCGCGTCGTATGCGTCGAACCGTCGCGCAGCGTGCGGGTGACGGTGTCCTTCCGGGTCGTGACCTGGAGCAACCGGCGGCAGGCCCGGGTGAAGTTCTGGGCGTCGGCGACTCGCTGGAACCCGAGGAAGTCAGCGCCGAGCAGCCCCTCGAGGATCGCGCGTCGCCACGGGATCTGGGCGAAGAGCTCCACCGCGGGGAACGGAATGTGGTTGAACCATCCGATTCGCAGGTCCGGTCGCTGCTCGCGCACCATCTGGGGGACCAGCTGGAGCTGGTAGTCCTGCACCCACACCGTGCCGTGGTCAGCGGCCACCTCGGCGACCGCGTCGGCGAAGCGCTGGTTGACCTCGACGTAGGCACGCCACCAGTCCCGATGGAACGACGGCTGGACGATGACGTCGTGATAGATCGGCCACAACGTGTCGTTGCTGAAACCCTCGTAGAAGTCCTCGATCTCGTCCCGTGACAGCCCGACGGGTCGCAGAAAGATCTCGCCGTGGGTGAACGGCGCCGGCGGCCGGCCGGCCTCGCCGTCCCAACCTACCCAGGCGCCGTCCCGGTCGCGCATGACCGAGTCCATGGCCGTCACCAGGCCACCCGGCGAACGGCCCCAGCTGATCGAGCCGTCCGGAGAGCTGATCCGGTCCACGGGCAGCCGGTTCGCCGCGATGACGAGGTCGTGGCGGCGTGGCGGCGCAGTCATCGAGGAAGGACTCCTGGTCATCGGATGTCTCCAGCGTAAGCGCTCGGGTCCCGGCCGGCTTCCCAGCCCGTGGCCCGGCCGGCTTCCCGGTCTGTGGCCGGGCCAGCTTCCCGGTCCGTGGTCGGGGCGGGTGTCCGAGGGCTGTTTCGGTGTCTGGCGCACGGTTGCGCGGCTGCACTACCGTCCTGTCATGAAGATCTCGGACGTGTTGCGCAACAAGGGTGAGGGTGTCGTCACCATCCGCCCGGACGACACGGTCGCACACCTCCTCGAGGTCCTGAACGAGCGCGGCATCGGCGCCGTCGTCGTGAGTACGGACGGCAACGACGTCGCGGGCATCGTCAGTGAACGAGACGTCGTGCGCCACCTCCACCGGGCTGGAGCGGAGGTCATAGAGGGCCCGGTCAGCGCGATCATGACCAGCGAGGTCACCACGGCAGGACGGGACGACGACCTCGAGAGCATCGCCCGCACGATGACCGAGAAGCGCATCCGCCACATGCCGGTTGTGGTCGACGGCGCCCTGCACTCCATCGTCAGCATCGGCGACGTCGTCAAGCTGCGGATCGACACGCTCCAGTCCGAACGTGACCAACTCGTTGGGTACATCCAGCAGTGAGCGGTCGCTGCTAGGACGAACCACGGCTTACCGTGGTGGGCATGGCGCTCGACCACGGGCCCACCCGCGAGCGCGCGGGTGACCCGATCGCGCCTGGGGTGGACCGCCTCGGGCCGTACCGGTTGGTGTCGCGCCTCGGCGAGGGCGGAATGGGTGTGGTCCACCTCGGCCTGGACCGCCACGGGCGAGCTGTCGCGATCAAGGTCCTGCGCCCGCACGTCGCATACGACCCGGAGGCGCGTTGGCGACTGGAGCGCGAGGTGGACACGCTCTCCCGGATCCGGAGCGACCGGGTGGCGGCGGTCATCGACTCCGACATCGCCGGGGACCGCCCGTACCTGGTGACCCGCTATGTGGCGGGCCCGTCGCTCGACGACGTCGTCACTGACGAGGGCCCGCTCACTCCCGGTCAGCTGGTGCTGCTGGGCCGCGGCCTCGTCGAAGCACTGGAGGCCATCCACGCCGTTGGCGTCGTGCACCGCGACCTCAAGCCGGGCAACGTCCTCCTCGAGGACGGTGAACCGGTCGTCATCGACTTCGGGATCGCTCACATCGCCGACGACGTGCGGCTGACCAGCAGTGGCCTGGTCATGGGAACCCCCGGCTACCTGTCGCCCGAGGTCATCGGCGGTTCTCCGGTCACGCAGGCGACCGACTGGTGGGGGTGGGCGGCAACCCTCGCCTTCGCGGCGTCCGGACGGCCGCCGTTCGGCCGCGGACCGATGGATGTCGTCCTCGGGCGCGTCAACCGCGGGGAGGCCGACCTCACCGGGGTCGACGGGCGCCTCAGCCCGCTGCTCGCGGCCGCCTTGTCGCCAGACCCGGCCCGTCGCCCGCCCACCGGAGCGGTGGTCGCCGCGCTCGAGCGGTATGCGTCGGGCGGGCCGGCCACGGCCCCGGCCCATCCTTGGGTGCAAGAGGGACATCCGAGCACGAGCGCGGCCTGGCCTGCGCCAGCATCTGGTCCCGACGCATACGGACTGGCTCCTGCGCCTCGCCGACCCGGGTCGACGTCGCCGCTCCCCGCGGACGACGACGCCCTCCGCTGGGACGAGGGGGACGACGCCCAGGAAAGCGACTCCGAATCCGACTGGCAGTCCGACTGGGAGGCCGCGTGGGAGGCCGATCCCGACGAGCCCGACCCGCGGATCAACCGGCCGAACCGCACCGGCACCCTGCTGGCGCTCGCCGCCGCCTTCACAGCCACGGCGGCCACCTGGCCCGGCGTTGCCCTACTCCTCGCGGTGCTCTGGTGCTGGCTGGCGCGCTTCAGCGACCGTTCGGTGACAGCGCTCACCCTGCGGCGATACCGCTACGGCCGCCGCAGGCGGGCCGACGTCCCCATGGCGGTGGCCCTGAGCCCTTGGCACCTCGTCGTCGCGGCCGGAGCCACGGTCGTGGGCCTGATCGTGCCGGTCGTGGTGGCGGTGTCCGCGGCGTTCTGCGCCGGGCTCGGCCTCTCCGCGTTGTCCTCCACGACCCTGGGTCCGGCGCTCGGGCCGGCGTCGGCCGTGGGGTTCGCGGCCGGGATCCTGGTCGCCTGGTGGGGTCCGGGCGGGGCCTCGTTGCGGCGCGGCTCGCGGTCCTTGGTGCGGGGCGTGGCTCGTGGCGACATCGTCACAACGGTCCTGGTCGCCGGCCTACTGCTGGCCGCGGCCGTCCTCGTCGTGGTGGCTCTGACCCGTCACGGTCAGCTGACGTGGTGGCCTTTCCCCTGGACGACGTGAGCGGGTCCAACCGCGGCTAGATCACGCACAGGGCACGGAAAGATCACGGAAAGATCTCGGTTCGGCTTGGCATTGGCCTCCTGATGACTTACCGTCGAGGCGTCGTTCTCGTCGAGCACACCAGTTCTCGAACGGGCGACGAACAGGTGAATACACCCAATTCGGTGCGTGCTCGCTGCGCTGAGCCTCGTCAGGCGAGCACCTTTCCCCGGACCGTCCGGGACCATGACGAGGATGGGGGACCCACTGTTAGGCCGCCGTCTGATGCGGCCTTGGGGTGAGAGCCAGCTCAGCCTGGCAGGGCACCTGACAGCCCGATCCCGACAGCTAACCCCGTATGCGCACGTCAGGAGAGGACTGGAACCACCCGTGCATTACCTCGCAAAGCACGCTGCCCAAAAGCGGCGTTCCCTGAAGGCCCGGTTCGCCGGGATCGGCGTCGCCAGCGCGGCGACCATCGTCGGTGGCATCGCCACCGCCAACGAGGCCAAGGCTGCATCCGTCTGGGACTCCGTCGCCCAGTGCGAGAGCGGCGGAAACTGGTCGATCAACACCGGAAACGGCTTCTACGGCGGCCTGCAGTTCACCGCCCAGACGTGGCGCGCCTACGGGGGTAGCGCCTACGCCGCATACGCGAACCAGGCGAGCCGCGAGCAGCAGATCGCCGTCGCCCAGAACGTCCTCGCCGGCCAAGGCCCGGGCGCCTGGCCGGTGTGTTCGGTGCGTGCCGGACTGACCCGGGCGAACGGTGCCGGCGGCGCCGGCTCCGCTCCAGCCCCGACGACGTCGCGCTCCGCCACCCGGACGGCACCCAAGGCGACGACCACCACCAAGAAGGCGACGACTCCGAAGACGACCACGAAGGCAACGACGAAGACGACGAAGCCGGCGAACACCGCTCCGGCGGTCTCCGGCAAGACCGTCACGGTCAAGGCGGGCGACACGCTCAGCGAGCTGGCCGTCAAGCTCGGCGTCAAGGGTGGGTGGCAGGCGCTCTACCGGGCCAACAGCTCCATCGTGAAGGACCCGAACCTGATCTACGTCGGCCAGGTCCTCCGCCTGCCTGCGTGATGCGACACCGGCGGCGACGTGACGTCGTCGACCAGGAACGGCCCCGAGGCGATCGCTTCGGGGCCGTTCTCCGATCTGTGCGCCAAGTAGGCTGGCGCCCGGTTTCCCGCCGGCGTGGCGCAATTGGCAGCGCACTTGTCTTGTAAACAAGTGGTTAGGGGTTCGAGTCCCCTCGCCGGCTCTGAACGGATGCCCTAACTCTGCACGGAGCGCACATGCTTGCTGCATCCGGATGGCGAGTATCACGTCGATTCCTTGAAGTGACGCGCATACACGCGAGACGAGCGGGCACCACGGGGGCAAGGTTCTCGACGGGGCCGGCACCGAAGGGGATCTAGCCCCGGCACTTTCAACCGTGGAGGGTGCCGGGGCGCTTCGCCCTGCTCGAGTCTGACCAGCAGGTGGCCGGCCGCCATGACCCGAGCCACTAGAGTCGGGCGGCGGCAACCAGCGGTTCGCGCGGAGGGCGGGGATGGGAGCAAGCCTCTTTTGGGGAGCAGTCTCCGCGTCCTCGCTCCTCATCGGAGCGGTGCTCGGCGTCACACGGACGTGGAACGCGAGAGCCCTCGGACTCGTCCTGGGGTTCGGCGCCGGCGCGCTGATCTCCGGGATCGCCTTTCAGCTGGCCCGCGGCGGGTTCCAAGCGGCCGGGCCCTGGCCCCTCACTCTCGGACTGGCTGCGGGCGCCTTGGTCTTCTTCTTCGCCGACCGCGCCGTTGAACAGTGGGCGATCCGGACCGGCGGCATGGCCGGGCTGTCCCTGGCCCTGGGCGGCCTGCTCGACGGCATTCCCGAGCAGGCGGTTCTGGGCATCGGACTTTCCCATGGAGAGGGCGTCTCCCTGGCCCTGCTCATGGCGATCTTCGTGTCCAACCTGCCGGAGTCGATCGGCTCCTCGACCCAGATGCACCGGGGCGGCAAGAGCACGCGCTTCGTCCTCCTCCTGTGGCTGGCCGTGGCGCTGGTATGCGTCGTGTCGACCTGGCTGGGGTACCTCGCCGCCAACGTCACGAAGGGCCGGTTCGAGGGACTCGTCGACGGTTTCGCCGCGGGTGCGCTGCTCGTCATGCTCGTCGGCGCCATGATTCCCGAGGCACAGAAGCAGGCCGGCCGTTCCGCCGGGCTGGCGGCTGTCCTCGGCTTCGCCGTGGCATCCGGTCTCGCCGTCGCATCCTGAAGGCGCTTTCTCGGCTCGGCCGGGCGTCGACGGCCTGACCGCCCCGCGCTCGGTCACCGTACGCTCGGGCCGTGGCTGACGTGTATTACGACCTCGGTACCCACAGCCGTCCCGTGGACACTTCGTCACCGGAGGCGCAGGAGTGGTTCGACCGCGGCCTCGTGTGGGCGTACGCCTTCAACCACGAAGAGGCGATCGCCTGCTTTGAACGGGCCCTCCTGGAGGACCCGGACCTGTGGGCCGCCCGGTGGGGCATCGCCTACGCGGTCGGCCCGAACTACAACAAGGGGTGGGACGCGTTCGACCCGGTGGACCTCAACACCAGCCTCGACCGGGCCAGGGCGGAGCTCGATCGGGCGCGCGAGGCTCTCGCCGGTGCAGCCGCGAGCGGCAACGCGGTCAGCGAGCCGGCGGCCGGTCTCGTCGCGGCGCTGACCCGCCGGTATGCGGACGTCGTACCGGACGACGACACGAGCTGGGAGGCCGGGCACGAGGCATACGCCGACGCCATGGCCGCGCTGGCTGCGGATCACCCCGCCGATGTCGACGTCCTCGCCCTGGCGGCGGACGCCCTGGTCAACGTCACCGCCTGGGCCCTCTGGGACCCCCTCACTGGAGAACCGGCTCCGCGGTCACGGGCTCGGGAGGCCGAGCGCCTGCTCGACGCGGCCCTCGCTTTGCCCGGCGGCGACCAGCATCCGTTCGTCCTCCACCTGCACATCCATTTGCTGGAGATGTCGGAGCGGCCCGAGGCCGCACTGTCGAGCGCCGACCGACTGCGGGGGTTGGTCCCGGACGCCGGCCACCTGCAACATATGCCGAGTCACCTCGACGTCCTGTGCGGCGACTACCACTCGTCGATCGTCGCCAACCGGCGGGCCGTGGAGGCCGACCGCCTCTTCGTCGAGCGGTCGGGTCCCCTCAACTTCTACTCGCTCTACCGGGCCCACGACCTCCACTTCATCGTGTACTCGGCGATGTTCCTCGGCCGCTACCAGGACGCGCTCGAGGCGGCGGACGAGCTCTCCGGGCAGCTCACGCCGGACCTGCTGCGGATCGAGAGCCCGCCGATGGCCGACTGGCTCGAGGCGTTCGTGCCACTGCGGACACATGTACTCGTGCGGTTCGGCCGGTGGAACGAGCTCGTCACTCAGCCGCTTCCTGAGGACCAGGAGCTCTACTGCACGACGACGGCGATGGTGCTCTACGGTCGAGGTGTCGGTCAGGCCGGGCTGGGCGACGTCGAGTCTGCGACGGCGACGCGCGAGGAGTTCGTCCAGGCCGTGGCGCGGGTACCCGAGACGCGCTACCTGTTCAACAACAGGGCGCTTGACATCCTCGCGATCGCCGGCGCCATGCTGGACGGCGAGATCGC
>JBKPQA010000214.1:0-9289 GCA_046733835.1 Actinomycetota bacterium | reverse complement strand
GCCATTCCCTGGCCCGCCCTCTGACCGCCTGCTGCGAAGCCTTCCGCCGGGCTTCACTGGCCAACATCTCCGCGCGTGATGACGTGTCGACCATCCGTGTCCGGAATGCCGCAATACTTCTCATCACCTGCGGACTTGTTGACGGCTCGACAAAGCGGCCGAAGGGCTCGTCTAGGCTCACGGCGTGATCTCGTGGCCCTCGCCGTTCCTTCCCGTGGTCCCGGGAACCGGCGGGCCTCTCCGGCTCCACGACACCGTCAGCGGCGACCAGCACGAGATCCCCTCGGAGGGTCCCGTGACGATGTACGTCTGCGGCATCACGCCGTACGACGCGACCCACCTTGGGCACGCCGCGACCTACGTGACGTTCGACCTCGTGGTCCGCGCCCTGCGCGACGCCGGGCGACCGGTGATCTATGTCCAGAACGTCACGGACGTCGACGACCCGCTCCTCGAACGGGCTGAGCGGGACGGAAAGGCCTGGGAGGAGCTCGCGCGTGAGCAGACGGCCCTCTTCGCCGAGGACATGACTGCGCTCCAGGTCATCGCGCCGACCTACTTCGTGGGCGCGGTGGAGTCCATCCCGTTGATCGTCAAGGCGGTCGAGGAGCTTGAGGCGAACGGGTCCGCATACCGGCTCGAGGCCCCCGAGGGCGGACAGGACGTGTACTTCGATGCGACCGTCCAGCCGGGCTTCGGCGCGATCTCGCACCTGGACCGGCCGCAGATGCTGGAGCTCTTCACAGAGCGCGGCGGCGACCCCGACCGGGCGGGAAAGCGCAACGTCCTGGACCCCGTCCTGTGGCGCGCTCGTCGTGCCGGCGAACCGGCGTGGCCCGGTGGGGCGCTCGGCGACGGCCGGCCCGGCTGGCACATCGAGTGCGCGACCATCGCCCTCCAGCAGCTCGGTCTTCCATTCGACATCCAGGGCGGAGGGACCGACCTCGTCTTTCCGCATCACGAGATGAGTGCCGGCCACGGCGTCTCCTTGGCGGGCGTCGCACCGTTCGCGCGCACATTCGTCCACCAGGCGATGGTCGGGTATGACGGCGAGAAGATGAGCAAGTCGAAGGGCAACCTCGTGTTCGTCTCGGCACTGCGACAGCGCGGTGTGGATCCGATGGCGGTCCGGCTGGCGCTGCTGGCGCACCACTACCGAACCCCGTGGCAGTGGTCCGAGGAGGTGCTGGCGGAGGCGGAGAACCGGCTCGCCGCGTGGCGCGCCGGACTGTCGACCAACGGCGGTCCGAAAGCCGACGAAACCCTCGCAGCGGTGCGAGCGTGCCTCGCCGACGACCTCGACACGCCCGGCGCACTGGCCGCCGTGGACGCATGGGTCACCCGCTCGCTGGCGGAGGGTGGCGACATGCTCGGCGCGCCGGGGCTCGTCGGTCGCACCTGCGACGCGCTCCTCGGCGTACGCGTCTAGCGGTCAGGACATCTGGCTCGACGCCGGCTTCAGCGCGTCGACGTTCCCTCGTCGCCGCGCCGGCGCAGGTAGCGCTCGAACTCGCGGGCGATGGCGTCGCCGCTCGCCTCGGGCAGGTCGGCGGTGTCCGTCGACTCCTCGAGCGAGTGAACGTACTCGGCGAGGTTCTCCTCCTCCTCGGCCAGCTCATTGACGGCGCGTTCCCAAGCCCGGGCCGACTCCGGCAGATCTCCCAGCGGAATGGTGATGTTGAACAGTGACTCCAGCTTGCTCAGCAGCGCCAGAGTTGCCTTCGGGGACGGCGAGCTTCCGGCGTAGTGCGGTACGGCCGCCCAGCAGCTGAGCGACGGGACGCCGGCCCGGTGTGCGGCGTCGGACAGCACACCGACGATGCCGGTAGGCCCCTCGTACGTGCTTGACTCGAGGTCCAGCCGGTGCAAGACCTCCTCGTCGTCGGATGTCGCGGTGACCGGGATCGGGCGCGTATGCGGGACGTCGGTCAGCAGCGCGCCCAGCGTCACGAAGGTCGAGACGCCGAGGCGCTCGGCGTACTCGAGCAGCTCGATGGTGAACGCCCGCCAGCGGGTCGACGGCTCGATGCCCTCGACCAGCACGACGTCGCGCGACCCGAAGCCGGTGTCGCGAGCGAGGAGGATGCGCGTCGTTGGCCAGACGATGCGCCGCTGGCCGTCCTCGCGCATCACCTTGGGCCGGTTGACCTGGAAGTCGTAGTAGTCCTCCGGGTCGAGCGCGGCGATGGGCTCGGCATCCCAGACCGCGGAGAGGTGCTCGACGGCCGCCGAGGCGGCCTCACCGGCGTCGTTCCACCCTTCGAACGCGGCCAGGAGCACCGGGTCGCGCAGCGGTGTCACGTCCTCGAACTCGAGCAAGGAACCTCCAGATCACCTGTCCGGTAGCGGGCGCCGAACCGGAACCTCCACCCTATGCTGCCGTCTCCGGGCCGCGATTCACCCCGCTTCGACGGTGCCTAGACTTTTCCGTCGTGACCTCGACCGCCGCGCGTGCGACCTCGGTCCGGCTGCCGGCGGCCGTCCTCTGGGACATGGACGGGACGCTGATCGACAGCGAGCCGTATTGGATTTCCGAGGAGCACGCGCTCGTCGAGTCGTTCGGCGGCACGTGGACCGACGCGCACGCCCATGCCCTCGTCGGCAACCCGCTCGAGGTGTCGGCGCAGTACATCATCGACCACTCCCCGGTGGAGGCCGAGGTCACCGAGGTTGTGGACAAACTCATGCACGGCGTCATGGACCGGATTCGTGAGGCGGTTCCCTGGCGCCCGGGGGCCCTTGAGCTTCTCCGCGGCCTGAACGAGGCCGGCGTCGCCAACGCCCTCGTGACGATGTCATGGCGCCCACTTACCGACCTTGTCGTGTCGTTGGCGCCGGACGGGCTCTTCGACGTCGTCGTCACGGGCGACGCGGTCGGCCATGGCAAGCCACATCCCGAGCCGTACCTCACGGCGGCCCGGCTCCTCGGCGTGGAGGCGGCCGACTGCGTGGCGATCGAGGACTCGCCGGCCGGCGTCGCATCGGCAGTGGCGGCCGGCGTACCGACCATCGCCGTGCCGCACGTCGTCCCCGTGCCGCGGATGGCCGGCGCCGTCCAGCTGCCGTCATTGCACGGTGTCCGGCCGGAGGACCTGCTCCCGGCCGTGTCCGCGGCCCGGCCCGTGAGCCAGGCGGTAGTCCGGCCGAGGGTCCGGTAGCCCGGAATCGCCGCCCGACGGCTACTCGTCAGCCGGTTCGACGCGACCCGACTCCTCCGGATCGACGGCCAAGAGGGACGCCTGCTCCGGCAGCGGTGGCGGGGTGCCGCCCCAGGCCGGGCAGATGGCTCGGTGCTCGCACCAGTCGCATACCCGCGAGGGTGACGGGCGCCAGTCGCCGGTGGTGGCCGCTCGTTCGATCGCCGCCCAAAGCGCCCTGACCTTGCGTTCGGTCGCCAGCAGGTCCGCCTCGTCGGGCGAGTAGCGCAGCAGCTCCCGGTTTCCGAGGTAGACCAGCTGGAGCATGCTCGGGACCACGCCGCGCATCCTCCAGAGCACCAGGGCGTAGAACCGCATCTGGAACATGGCCTTGGCCTCGACGAACTCCGACGGCGAACGCCCGGTCTTGTAGTCGACCACGCGCATCGCGCCGCTGGGGGCCACGTCGAGGCGGTCCACATAGCCGCGCAGGGTCAGTCCGCCGACGTCGGCCTCGACGTAGAGCTCACGCTCGGCGGGCTCTAGCCGGGTCGGGTCCTCGAGCGTGAACCACGTGTCGACGAGGGCAGCGGCGTCGGCGAACCAGGACGCGCGGTCGGGAGCATCGAGACCGTCGTCGGAGATGAGCGTGGCCAGCTCGGGCTCCTCTTCGACGAGCCGTTCCCATTCGGGGGCCAGGAGCTCGACGGCGCGCTCCGGTGTTCGATCCGCGGCCGGGAGGTCGAAGAGGCGCTCGAGCACGGCATGGACGAGGGTGCCGCGCGCGGCGGCGTGGCTGGGCGGGGTCGGGAGCCGATCGATTACCCGGAACCGGTAGAGCAGCGGGCACACCATGAAGTCCGCCGCCCGGCTCGGGGACAGCGCGGCCGTGCGCTGGGGCAGCGGCTCGCGGCGGCGCGGTGGCGCGTTCTGGACGGCGGTGCTCATGTCCCGGACTGTAGAACGTATGTGCGACTGGCTCGAGGAGGCGCGCCCGGTGAACTGGCGGACACCGGCGACGACCCGTCGGTATGCATCGCGCCAGCTCATGGCTCGATTCTCGCCGTCGCGCCGGACAGCGGGCCGCGCCGGTCCACACCCGCCTCCGCAGCCCCGGCCTTTCTGATTCCAGGCTCCCGTTGTTGCGAGGTGGAACGACTCAACTGCCGCGAAACTGGGAACAACAGGAGCTTGGAAGCGGGAAAGCCAGGGGGAAATCAGTCCTCGGGCTGGTACCCCAGGTTGGGACCCAACCACCGCTCGGCTTCGGCGAGGGACCAGCCCTTGCGCGACGCATACTCCTCGACCTGGTCCTGGCCGAGGCGCCCGACGACGAAGTACTGCGATGACGGGTGCGAGAAATAGAAGCCACTCACCGCTGCGCCGGGCCACATCGCCATCGACTCGGTGAGCCGGATCCCGACCCGGCGCTCGACGTCGAGCAGCGACCAGAGCGTCGCCTTCTCGGTGTGGTCGGGACAGGCCGGGTAGCCCGGTGCCGGCCGGATGCCGACGAACTTCTCCGCGAGGATGTCCTGCGCTGACAGGTGCTCGTCCGGCGCGTAGCCCCAGACGTCACGGCGGACCCGCTCGTGCAGCCGCTCGGCGAACGCCTCGGCCAGCCGGTCGGCCAGCGACTCAAGGAGGATCGCGCTGTAGTCGTCGACGTTGGCCTTGAACTCGGCGACCTTCTCCGGAACGCCGAGCCCCGCCGTGACGGCGAAGGCGCCTACGTGGTCGCGCAGCCCGGTCTCCTTGGGCGCGACGAAGTCGGACAGCGCTCGGTTAGGCACTCCCTCGCGGTGCTGGCCCTGCTGGCGCAACGTGTGCAGCGTCTCTAGCACCGAGGACCGCGTCTCGTCGGTGTAGACCTCGATATCGTCGCCCACCGAGTTCGCCGGAAACAGCCCGAGGACGCCGTCGGCCCTGAGCCACTTCTCGTCGGCCATCCGGTCGAGCATCCGCTGGGCGTCCTCGTAAAGCCGCGACGCCGCTTCACCGGTCGCCGGATTGTGAAGGATGTCGGGGAACCGGCCCTTCATTTCCCACGCGTTGAAGAACGGTCCCCAGTCGATGTAGTCGCGCAACTCGGCCAGCGGGTAGTCGTGCCACGTCCGGACGAACTGGGTGAGCTCATGGCGCGGGACGCCGGACTGCCGCTGTAGTAGCTCCTTCTCCTGCTGGGCGATCACGTGGGGGATCGGCGGCCGGTATGCGGACCAGTCCACCGGGGTGGCGTTGGCCCGGGCGGTCTCGAGGGACACCAGGGGCCGCTCAGAGCCCTTCGCCGCATGTCGTGCCCGCAGGGCGTCGTAGTCCGTCTTGACCGTCTCCAGGAGCCGTGGCCTCAGGTCGTCGGACAGCAATTGGGACACGACTGGAACCGATCGCGACGCGTCCTTCACCCAGACCACGGGACCGTGATATCGCTCGTCGACCTTGACGGCCGTGTGCGCCCGTGACGTCGTCGCGCCCCCGATAAGAAGGGGGATCTCGAAGCCCTGTCGCTCCATCTCCGAGGCCATCGTCACCATCTCATCCAGCGACGGGGTGATGAGTCCGGAGAGGCCGATGACGTCTGCCTGCTCGGTCTTCGCGGCGTCGAGGATCTTCTGCGGCGGCACCATGACACCGAGGTCGACGACGTCGTAGTTGTTGCACTGGAGCACGACGCCGACGATGTTCTTGCCGATGTCGTGCACGTCCCCCTTGACGGTGGCCATGACGATCTTGCCCTTCGCCCGGGATGTCTGAGGACCACCGTTCCTGTGCTCTTGCTCCTTCTCCGCCTCGATGAAGGGGACGAGGTAGGCGACCGCCTTCTTCATCACCCGGGCGCTCTTGACCACCTGCGGCAGGAACATCTTTCCGGACCCGAACAGGTCGCCGACGACGTTCATGCCGTCCATCAGCGGACCTTCGATGACCTCAATCGTTCGTCCCCCGCGGGCGACGATCTCCTGGCGCAGCTCCTCGGTGTCGGTCTCGGCATACTCGTCGATGCCCTTGACCAGCGCGTGGGTGATGCGCTCGGCGACCGGCAGAGATCGCCACTCCTGGCGCGCATTGGGGTCGGCGTCCTCGGCCGCTGCGTTGAACCGGTCGGCGATCTCCAGCAGTCGTTCGGTGGCGTCGCTGCGGCGATTGAGGATCACGTCCTCGATGCGCTCGCGCAGCTCGGAGTCCACCTGGTCGTAGACCACGAGCGCACCGGCGTTGACGATGCCCATGTCCATGCCGGCATTGATGGCGTGGTAGAGGAACACGGCGTGGATCGCCTCACGGACGGCGTTGTTGCCACGGAACGAGAAACTGACGTTGGAGACGCCACCGGAGACGAGGGCGTGCGGCAGGTTCTGCTTGATCCACCGAGTGGCCTCGATGAAGTCGGTCCCGTATGCGGCATGCTCCTCGATCCCGGTCGCGACCGCGAAGATGTTGGGGTCGATGATGACGTCCTCGGCGGGGAAGCCGACCTCGTCCACGAGGATGTCGTATGCCCGGCGCGAGATCTCCTGCCGGCGAACGAGGTTGTCCGCCTGGCCCTCCTCGTCGAACGCCATGACGACGACCGCCGCGCCGTACTTGCGGCACAGCTTGGCGTGCTCGACGAAGGCCTCGACCCCTTCCTTCATGGAGATCGAGTTGACGATCGGCTTGCCCTGCACGCATTTCAGGCCAGCCTCGATGACCTCCCACTTGCTGGAGTCGATCATCAGCGGCACGCGCGAGATGTCCGGCTCGCTGGCGACGAGCTTGACGAAGCGGTCCATCGCCTCGACCCCGTCGATCATGCCTTCGTCCATGTTGATGTCGATGACCTGCGCGCCGGCCTCGACCTGCTGCCGGGCGACGTTGAGGGCGGTGGGGTAGTCGCCCTCCTTGATGAGACGCCGGAACCGAGCGCTACCAGTGATGTTCGTACGCTCGCCGACGTTGACGAACAGTGAGTCCTCGGTGACGTTGAGCGGTTCCAGGCCGGACAGCCGCAGGGCAGGAGCCACCGTGGCAGGCACGTGCGGGGCCTTGCCGTCGACGGCCTTGCTGAACATCGCGATGTGGTCCGGCGTGGTCCCACAGCAGCCGCCAACGAGGTTGACCAGCCCGCTGCTCGCGAACTCCTCGATGATCGACGCCATCTGCTCCGGCGTCTCGTCGTACTCACCGAACGCATTGGGGAGACCCGCATTCGGGTAGCACGACACGAACGTGTCTGCGATCCGGGCCATCTCGGCGAGATACGGGCGGATCTCGTCGGCCCCGAGCGCGCAGTTGAGGCCTACCGCGATCGGGCGCGCGTGCCGGATGGAGTTGTAGAACGCCTCGGTCACTTGGCCGGACAGTGTGCGGCCGGAGGCGTCGGTGATGGTGCCCGACACGATGACCGGCCAGCGGCGCGCATACTCCTCGAACAGCGTTTCGCACGCGAAGATCGCGGCCTTGGCGTTGAGCGTGTCGAAGATCGTCTCGATGACCAGCAGGTCGGCGCCGCCGTCGACGAGACCGCGCGCCTGCTCGAGGTAGGCGGCGACGAGCTCGTCGTACGTGATGTTGCGCTCGCCCGGGTCGTCGACGTCGGGAGAGATCGACGCGGTGCGGTTGGTCGGGCCGAGCGCGCCAGCGACGAACCTCGGCCGGTCGGGGGTGCGTTCGGTCATCGCGTCGCACTCGGTGCGAGCGAGCCCGGCGGCGGCGACGTTCATCTCGTACGCGAGGTCACTCATGTCGTAGTCGCGCAGGCTGATCGCGTTGGCGTTGAACGTGTTCGTCTCGACGAGGTCGGCACCGGCGGCGAGGTACTCGCGATGGATGTCGGAGATGACGTCGGGCGCCGTGAGGGCGAGTAGGTCATTGTTGCCGCGCAGGTCGCCCGGCCAGTCGGCGAACCGCTCGCCGCGGAAGTCTCCCTCGCTCAGGCCGTGCCGCTGGATCATCGTCCCCATGGCGCCGTCGAGGACGAGGATCCGTTCGGCGAGGAGCGCGCGCAGCTCCGCGGTGGCGTCAGGGCGCAGGTGTAGTTCGGTCACAATGGCCTTCATGGGTCGGTCGGCGACCTCCCAGTATGCGGGCCTACCCACAGCCGGCGCACGGAAGTATCACGATGCGATGACGTACTGTCGTCGCATGACCGCCGGGCCCGGCTCCACGGCGCCCTACGGCTGGCGCCTCGGGGCGATTCGAGGGATTCCGGTCTATCTGGGCCGGTCGTGGCCGATCATCGCGGCCGTCGTCGTCCTGACCTTCGCCCCCAGTGTGCCGACGCCGACGGGGGAGAGCGGTGGGGTCTTCGGGTATGCGGTCGCCGTCGCCTACGCGGTGCTGCTGCTTCTGTCGGTCCTCGCTCACGAGGCCGGCCACGCGTTGGTGGCCCGCCGGTTCGGTTTTCGAGTGGACCGGGTGGTCGCCGACCTGTGGGGCGGGCACACCGTCTACGACAGCTCGACCTCACGGCCGGGCACCAGTGCAGCCATCTCGGTGTCCGGGCCGATCGCCAACCTCGCCCTGGCCGCGCTCGGGTATGCGGCGCAGGCGCTGGCGCCCAACGGTGTGGTCGGGCTGCTGCTCGGTGCCCTATGGCTGACCAACGCGTTCGTGGGCGTGTTCAACCTCCTTCCGGGCCTGCCCCTCGACGGCGGCTACCTCGTGCACGCATTGGTCTGGAAAGCGACCGGCGACCGGAACCGCGCGCTGATCGTCGCCGGATGGCTTGGTCGGATCGTCACCGTGGCCGTGGTCCTCTGGCTCGTCGGTCGGCCCCTGCTCCTGGGGCATCAGCCGTCGCTGTTCACCATCGTCTGGTGCGGCCTCATTGGTGCCTTCCTCTGGGTGGGCGCCTCCAACGCCATCCGTGCCGGGCAGTCGCGCCGGGTGATCGAGCGGGTACCGCTGGCCCAGGTGCTTCGTCCGGCGGTCGTCGTCGGCGTGACCGAGCCGGTGTCCTCCGTCTTGGCGAGAATGGAGGGTGTGCTATGGGGCGGCCCGCCCGATGCGGCGTCGAGGTGGCCCGGACAGGCCGCCGGCTCGGCCGGGCCGCAGACCCCGGTGGTGGTCGTCGTGGGGCGCTCCGGTGAGGCCATGGGGATCGCGGATCTCGACGCGGCGCGGTCGATCGACCCGGGGCGTCGGAGTCAGGTTCCGGTCGAGGCGGTCGT
>JBKPQA010000213.1:0-7381 GCA_046733835.1 Actinomycetota bacterium | reverse complement strand
CCGGTGCCGAGTCCGATCGAGCACGCCGACCCAGGCGGAGTGAGCTGCACGATCCGGATCCCCTCCGCCGGTGAGATGTCGACGTCGACGGTGAAGCCGACCTGATCCGCGTAGAACGACTTCGATCGCTCCACATCGGTGACCGGCACGGGTACGAGCTCGAGCTTCATCTGCACGGGAAAGAACCTAGTCACGCCGCGGCGCAACCCGCCGCGACGTCACGTCGGCAGCTCGGCGCGGGATGTCAGGCGGCTGCGGCTGCTGGTCGAGCTGTCCCGGCGCGGGACCATCGCCGCGGTGGCGCAGGCCCTCGCATACAGTCCGTCGGCCGTGTCGCAGCAGCTGGGCGTCCTCGAGAAGGAGGCCGGAGGAGTGCTGCTCGAACCCGTGGGCCGGCGCGTTCGGCTCAACGCCGCGGGGCAGGTTCTCGTGGCCCACGCCGAGATCGTGATCCGCTGAACTGGAGCGTGCGGAGGCGGCCCTGGCGGCCTTCCGTGGGGACGCCGTGGGCACCGTGCGGGTGGCCGCCTTCCAGAGCGCCGTCCTCACGCTGCTGCCCCCGGCCATCCTGAGGCTGAACGACGCCCACCCCGCGCTGACCGTCGAGGTGACCGAGCTGGAGCCGGAGCTGTCCCTCCCCGCCTTGGCGGCCGGGGACTTCGACCTGGTTCTCGGTGAGGAGTACCCGAACTTCCCTCTGGCTCCGACCCGCGGCACCGAGCGTGAAGTCCTGCTCGTCGACCCGCTGCTGCTCGCGGTGCCCACCTCGTGGGCGCCCGTGTCGTTGAGGGACCTGGCGGGGCGCCCTTCGCCATGGAGCCCGAGGGCACCACCTCCCGCGAATGGGCGACGGCTCAGTGCCGCGCCGAGGGTTTGGAGCCGGAGGTCCGCTACACCTCGACGGACCTCCAGGTCCACCTGCGCCTGGTGGAGCACGGCCTCGCCGCCGCGGTGTTGCCCACCCTGGCGGACGCGGCACACCACGCGGGTGTGACGACCTCCCCACTCGGGGGTGACCCGCTCGGCACGTCTTCAGCTGGACCCGGTCGGGTGCCGAGCGGCGGCCGGCACTACTGGCGGTCGTCGAAGCCCTTCGCGACGCCTGCGCCGAGCGGCCTAGGCCTTTTCGGCGAGCGCTTTGAGACTCGTCATGGCGCCCTTGGTCTGGTCCGGCAGCTGCCGGTTGATCAGCGGCGTGAAGACCTTGCCCATGCCCTTCGTGGCGATGCCGATAGTGTGGGTGAGCCGGGTCCGGCCGTCACCGATCGGCTCGGCCCTGAAGTCCACCGAGACGTCCATGATCTTGTCCCGGAATCGGTTCTCGAGGTGGCGGTTGGCCTCGAGCTGGGCGACCTCGCCGTCCATGACGCCGGACCGGCTGCCGTCCTTGTAGTGGTACTTGAGCTTCTGCCCGACCGCGAGTGGCCCCGCGTCCAGCTTCTCGAGCTTGGTGCAGCGGGCGAGCCATTCGGGAGTCCGCGTCACGTCGTCGAGGATCGCGAAGATGGCCTCGGGAGGTGCGTCGACGTCCATCGTGTGTGAGTACTGGGGCATCCGGTCATCGTGTCACTGACCGGTACGGCCGTCGATGCACTCCCGCAGCAGGTCGGCGTGGCCGCAGTGCCGCGCGTACTCCTCGACCATGTGGAGCAGCAGCTCCCGCAGCGAGACCGGCTGATCGTGATGGGGATAGACCTCGCCGAGGTCGGTGTGCTGCTCGACGAACGCCTCGGCAAACGCCACCTCCCGCTCCCAGGCAGCGAACGCCTCCGCCACCGTGCGGTCGTCGTCCACCGCTTGGCTGAACGCCTCGTCTCGGTCCTCCTCCGACCAGTAGAGCCGAGGCACGTCCTGGCCCGCGGCGGTGCGCCGGAACCAGTCCCGCTCGACCTTCGCCATATGCCGAACCAGGCCGAGCAGGGACAGCGTCGACGGCGGCACAGAGCGGGCAGCCAGCTGCTCGGGCGTGAGCCCGTCGCACTTCAGCCGCAGCGTGAGCCGGTACACCCGCAGGTACTCCAGGAGGTTGGACCGTTCGTCGACGATCTCGAGCTCCCCGTGCCTTCGTGGGTCGTCTGCGGGGTCGACCCACAAGTCGGGGTATGCGTGTGACTGGCCTGAGGACATCCGGCGAGTATGCCTGGCCTCCCGTCTCGACCGGATCAGGGAGTCGCTCCGTCAGACGTGGGCAAGCGCGCCTTGGAGCACGGAGCGCAGCCGCGATGTGATGTCCTCGAACTCCGGCGGGCCGATCACCAACGGTGGCGCCAGTTGCACCACTGGGTCTCCCCGGTCGTCGGCCCGGCAGTAGAGGCCCGCGTCGAACAGCGCCTTGGACAAATAGCCGCGCAGCAGCCGCTCCGACTCCGCTTCGTCGAACGTCTCTCGGGTGCCCTTGTCCTTGACCAGCTCGATCCCGTAGAAGTAGCCCTCGCCCCGGACGTCGCCGACGATCGGCAGGTCGAGCAACGACTCCAGAGAGGCGCGGAAGGCCGGCGCGTTCTCGCGGACGTGGTCGTTGAGGCCCTCCCGCTCGAAGATGTCGAGGTTGCCCATGGCCACCGCGGACGAGACCGGGTGGCCGCCGAACGTGTAGCCATGGGGGAACGACGTAGTCCCGTGCCGAAACGGCTCGAACAACCGGTCGCTGGCGATCATCGCGCCAATGGGGGAGTAGCCGCTCGTCATCCCCTTCGCACAGGTGATGATGTCCGGCACGTAACCGAACGCTGGATCATCCAAGCTGCACGCGAAGATCGAACCGATCCGCCCGAAGGCGCAGATCACCTCGTCGGACACCAGAAGTACGTCGTACTCGTCGCAGATCTCGCGAACCCGTTGGAAGTACCCGGGAGGCGGCGGAAAACAGCCACCGGAGTTCTGCACCGGCTCGAGGAAGACGGCGGCCACCGTCTCCGGCCCTTCGAACTCGATAGCTTCCGCGATCCGGTCGGCGGCCCACTGCCCGAACGCCTTGACGTCGTCGCGCAGGTGCTCCGGGGCGCGGTAGTGGTTAGTGTTCGGCACCTTGAACGCGCCGGGGACGAGCGGCTCGAACATCTCCTTGGCGGCCGGGATGCCGGTGATGGACAAGGCGCCCTGAGGGGTCCCGTGGTAGGCCACGGACCGGCTGATCACCTTGTGCTTCATGGGTTTTCCGGTCAGCTTGAAGTACTGCTTGGCCAGCTTCCACGCGGTCTCGACGGCCTCGCCGCCCCCGGTGGTGAAGAAGACGCGGTTCAGGTCGCCTGGCGCATACGCGGCGATTCGCTCGGCGAGCTCGACCGCGCGCGGGTGCGCATACGACCAGAGCGGGAAAAAGGCCAGCTCCCGAGCCTGCCGGGCCGCCGCCTCAGCGAGCTCGACGCGGCCGTGCCCGACCTGGACGACGAAGAGGCCGGCGAGGCCGTCGATGTACTCCTTGCCCCGGTCATCCCAGATCCGGTGGCCCTCACCGCGGACGATGACCGGCGGGCCGGATCCCTCTGTCTCCCAAGCCGATTGCCGGGTGAAGTGGCCCCACAGGTGGTTGCGGGCGGCGTCCGCGTAGGTGGCTCCAGAGGGGGTATGCGTGGGGCCGGCCGGCTCGCTGAAGGTGTCGGGTGTCGTGGTCAATGCGGTCTCCTACCGGGTGCCCCATCGGTACTGCTGCTTGTTGAGCTTGAGATAGACGAAGGTCTCGGTCGCGCCGACACCGGGCAGCCCCCGGATCTGTCGCATGACCACGTCGAGGAGGTGGTCGTCGTCCTCGCAGACGACCTCGACCAGCAGGTCGAAGCTGCCGGCTGTCGTGACGACGTAGGAAACCTCCGGCATGGCGCACAGCACGTCGGCGACCTCGCGAACGTCCCCCGGGACGCGGACGCCGATCATGGCCTGCCGCGTAAAGCCCACCTGAAGCGGGTCGGTGACGGCGACGATCTGCATGACGTCGGCGTCGATGAGCTTCTGCACCCGCTGCCGGACCGCCGCCTCCGACAGACCGACCTCACGGGCGATCGTCACGAAGGACTGGCGACCGTCCTCCTGGAGCAGCTCGACGATGCGCTTGGAGACATCGTCGAGCGGCCCGGCGAGGCCGATGCTGCGGCTTGGCATACTGGTGATCCTCCCTGACGACGAAATCCGTCGTCAACTCCTGGATCGGAAACGGAATCCGTGGTTGGGTGGCGTCCATGAGGACCTTGCGCAACTTCGTCGGTGGGGAGTACGTCGATGCCGACTCCGATCACCGCAGCGATGTCGTCGACCCCTCGACCGCTCAGGTCGTTGCCTCGGCACCGGTCTCTTCGGCGGCCGACGTCGACGCCGCCTACCAGTCGGCCGCGACGGCCTTCGAGACGTGGGGTCAGACCACCCCGAGCCAGCGGCAGCAGGCGCTGCTGAAGTTCGCGGACGCCATCGAGTCTCACGCCGACGAGCTGGTTCACCTGGAGGCGGAGAACACGGGCAAGCCCTACGCGCTGACCGCCAGCGAGGAGATCCCGCCGATGCTCGACCAGCTCCGGTTCTTCGCCGGGGCGGCGCGGGTACTCGAGGGCAAGGCGGCCGCGGAGTACATGGCCGGCCACACCTCGTGGATCCGGCGGGAGCCAATAGGCGTCGTCGGTCAGGTCACCCCCTGGAACTACCCGATGATGATGGCGATCTGGAAGATCGGTCCGGCGCTCGCCGCGGGCAACACGGTCGTGCTGAAGCCCAGTGACACGACGCCGGAAACCACCCTGAGGCTTGCCGAGCTCGCGTCCGAGTTCCTGCCGCCGGGCACCTTCAACGTCGTGTGCGGCGACCGCGACACCGGCCGAGCGGTCGTGGAGCACCCCACGCCCGCCCTTGTGGCGATCACCGGCTCCGTGCGAGCCGGCATGCAGGTCGCGGAGAGCGCCGCCCACCAGGTCAAGCGGGTCCACCTCGAGCTCGGCGGGAAGGCGCCGGTCGTCGTGTTCGACGACGCCGACCTCGACAAGGCGGTCGAGGGCATCGCCGTCGCCGGGTACTTCAACGCCGGGCAGGACTGCACTGCGGCAACGCGCGTCCTCGCCGCGCCTCGAATTCACGACGACTTCGTCGCGGCGATCAGCGAGTATGCCAGCAGCTCGGCTCGCGTGGGGATGCCGGACGACGACGACGCCCTCTTCGGGCCGGTCAACAACGCGAACCAGCTGTCCCGGGTCGAGGGGTTCCTGGAGCGGCTGCCCGACCATGCTTCGGTCGGGGCGGGCGGTCATCGGATGTCGTCCCTCGGTGACGGGTTCTTCCTCGAGCCGACAGTCGTCTCCGGACTGCGCCAGGAGGACGAGGCGGTCCAGGACGAGATCTTCGGCCCGGTGATCACCGTGCAGCGGTTCGTCGACGAGGCCGAGGCGATCCGCTGGGCGAACGGCGTTCAGTACGGGTTGTCCTCGAGCGTGTGGACCCGCGACTTCGGCCGCGCCATGCGGGTGTCCAAGGCCCTCGACTTCGGCTGCGTGTGGATCAACACGCACATCCCGCTGGTGGCCGAGATGCCGCACGGCGGGTTCAAGCGGTCGGGGTACGGCAAGGACTTGTCGATGTACGGGTTCGAGGACTACACCCGGGTCAAGCACGTCATGGCCAACATCGAGGGATGAGCTCCACACTCCGCTGACCTCCGGCCAGGGTGTTTGTGGAGTTGATCTTCCGGACCCGGGAGGGCGGAAAGTGAGCGAGGAGGGCTGGCGCAACTTCCTGTCGGCAGAGGGCGTCGACGACTGGGTAGTTCTCCACGGCGGCGCCACGGCCGTGTTCCGCGTCGCGTCGCTCGTCGATGCGGCCCAGCTCGCCGAAGCGGTCGCCCGCGTGCCCGGCCTGGTCGGCACTGGTGCGTTGTTGACCGTTGCCGATGACCGTCTCACCGTGCGGTTGACCCGCGGCGCGTTCCGGCTGGAGGAGCAGCACATCGCCCTGGCCCGGGCCGTTTCGGCGGTGGCGCGGGCGGCTGGAGCCGTGGCCGATCGGACCGGCGCACATGAGGTCCAGCTGGCGATCGCGGCCCAGCCGGATGCCGTCGATGTCGGCTTCTGGCGCGCCGTCCTTGGGTACGCGGAGTTGGCCGACGACAACGCCATCGACCCGCTCGGGCACGGCTCGACGGTGTGGATGCAGGACCTCCACCCGGCCAAGCCGCTCCGGCACGCGATGCACGTCGACGTCTCCCTTGCTCGCGAGCAGGCCGAGTCGCGTCTCGCGGCGGCGCTGGCCGCCGGAGGCCGTGTCGTCGACGACACGGATGCGCCGGCCGGCTGGATCCTCGCCGACCGTGCCGGTAACCGGGTCTGCATCGCGGCTTGGCCGGACGGCGCCGTTCCCCACTCCGAGACTGAGTGACCCGATCCGTTCTTCACTGGCGCTGAGCAGCGCCCTACGGTGCCGAGGAGGCTGAATGAGCACAGTGCTCGGCCGAGGCCCCAGGTTGCGGAGCGAGCAGAAAGGCCGCCCGGGCAAGGTCCACGCCGACTCGGGCCGCGCGGTTCGAACGGCCCGCATCGGTGTCAGCGTCGTCTGCCTGTTGTGGATGCTCCCGATCCTCGGCGAACTGGTGAACTCCTTCCGCACGCGCGAGGCCCAGCAGAGCACCGGTTGGTGGACGGCACTTGTCAGCCCGCTCAACGTCACCCAGTGGACGCTGGAGAACTACGCCGTCTCGCTCTTCACCACATCGAGGGACGGCGTCAACATCGGGCGGTCGTTCGTCAACAGCCTCGTCGTGACGGTTCCCGCGAGCCTGATTCCGATCCTCGTCGCCGCGTTCGCCGCCTACGCCTTCACGTTCATGGAGTGGTCGGGCCGCGACTACGTCTATCTCGCGTTCGTCGGCCTTCTCCTGGTGCCAAGCCAGGTAGCCCTGGTGCCGTTGCTCAAGCTCTACGAGAGGCTCGGGCTCAACGGGACCTTCCTCGCTCTGTGGCTGGTCCACATCGGGTTCGGCATGCCTCTGGCGGTGGTCATCCTTCGCAATCACATGTCCCGGCTACCGAAGGCGGTCGTCGAGTCGGCCCAGGTCGATGGGGCCAGCCATTTCACGGCATTCTGGCGGCTCGTCGTCCCGATGTGCGTGCCGGCGTTCGCGGCGTTCGCCGTGGTGCAGTTTCTCTGGGTGTGGAACGACCTGTTGCTGGCCCTGCTCTTCCTCGGCCGCGGCGACGACGCGCCCGTGACGCTCGCCCTGCAGGGGTTGCTCGGCCAGGACATCAATTCGCAGGAACTGATCCCCGCCGCGGCGATCGTGGCCGTCTTTTTACCCGTCCTTCTCCTGCTGATCCTGCAGCACCACGTCATTCGAGGGGTGTCCCAGATCACGGGCACCATGCAGTGAAGCCGCGCTCGTCAGCCGCGCAGCTGAATGGCGTCAGCCGCCAGC
>JBKPQA010000212.1:0-4424 GCA_046733835.1 Actinomycetota bacterium | reverse complement strand
CGCCGGATGACGGTGATCTCGTCGGCGACGGACAGGACCTCATCGAGCTTGTGGGAGATGAAGATGACGGTGAGGCCCTCGGACTTCAGCTCGCGGAGGTTGTCGAAGAGCTCGGTGACCTCCTGTGGCACGAGCACGGCGGTCGGCTCGTCGAGGATGAGGATTTTGGCGCCCCGGTAGAGCACTTTGAGGATCTCGACGCGCTGTCGCCTGCCGACGCCGAGCTCGGCGACCAGGTCGTCGGGGTCGACGTGCAGTCCATAGGCGTCGGAGATCTCGACGATCTTCCGGCGGGCGTCGTCGCCAATGCCGTGGAGTTTCTCCGCCCCGAGCACCACGTTCTCCAGCACGGTGAGGTTGTCGGCCAGCATGAAGTGCTGGAACACCATGCCGATGCCGGCGTTGATCGCGTCCGTCGGGCTGCGGAGGCTCAACGTCTGGCCGTTGACAGCGATGGTGCCCTCGTCGGGCTGCTGGACGCCGTAGAGGATCTTCATCAGCGTCGACTTGCCGGCGCCGTTCTCGCCGACGATCGCGTGGACCGTCCCCCGCCGGACGGTGATCTCGATGTCCTTGTTTGCCACCACCCCCGGGAAGCGCTTGGTGATGCCGTGCAGCTCGACGGCGAGCGGGACCTCCCCGCTGGGCGCGGCCGGCCGGTCCTTCACGGTGGAGTCGGTGATGGCGTCCTCCTAAGCCTGAGTGAGGGCCAACCTACGACAGACAAGGCCCGGGCGACACGGAATGGTGTCGCCCGGGCCCTTGGCTGGTTTCGCCGGTCGTCAGATCGTTACGGCGCCGTCGGGACCTTGATGGACCCGGCGATGATCTGCGCCTTGTAGTCGTCCAGCTTCGGCTTGATGTCGTCGATCTTGCCGCCGGTGGTCGAGTAGTCGACACCACCCGCCTTGAGGTCGAAGATTTTGTTGCCGGCCTTGAAGGAGCCGTCCGAGACTGACTTGATGAAGTCATACACGCCGACGTCGACCTTCTTGATCATCGAAGTCATGATGACGTCACGAACGTCAGCGGCGGCCGTCTTGGCCTGGTCCGAGTCGACACCGATCGCGAGCTTGCCCGCGGCCTTGGCCGCGGTGAAGACGCCGCCACCGGAGCCGCCAGCCGCCTGGTAGACGATGTCCGCGCCGCCCTGGTACATGCCCTCCGCGGCCGCCTTACCCTTGTCGACCGAGTTGAAGCCGGAGAAGTCCGGCGGCTGGGTGAGGTACTTGAAGTCGATGACGATGTTGGGGTTGACCGCCTTAGCGCCCGCCGCGTAGCCGGCCTGGAACTTCTTGATGAGGGCGGTCTCGACACCGCCGACAAACCCGATGTGGTTCGCCTTGGACTTCAGGGCGGCGGCCGCACCGACGAGGTAGGAGCCCTGCTCCTCGGCGAAGGTGATCTGGTCGACGTTCGAGCCCTTGGAGTCGTCCGACGCGTCGTCGACGATGGCGAACTTGACGTTCGGGTTGGCCTTGGCGGCCGCACCGACCGACTTGGCGTAGGCGAAGCCCACCGCCACGACGTTGGTGTACCCGGCGTCGATCAGCTGCTGGAGCCGCTCCTGACGGGCCGACTCGGCCTCGCCGTTGGTCGCCGCGGCCTCCTTGGACTGAACGCCCAGCTCCTTCACAGCCCGGTCCAGACCGGCCGCTGCGGCGTCGTTGAACGACTGGTCACCACGACCTCCCACGTCGTATGCCATGCCGATCTTGAGGCCGCCCGCGCCGCCGGTCCCACCCGCCGTCGCACCGCCGCCCCCTCCGCCGCTACTGCCGCCGCTCTGCGAGCTGCCACATGCGGCCAATGCCACTGCTGCGACCGACATGGCCGCCGCGAACTTCATCACCTGACGCACAACAAGAACTCCTTTAGGGGCTTTGGGGCGAACGGGCATACGGTCCGCCCCGTTCGAGAGAGAAAGATACTGCCGCCCTTCGGCTTGCCGGCCGGAAGTGCTTCAGCGGGCGGGGAACGTTATCGACTCGGAACTATCCAGCCGGGACGTCAAGCAACGCCTGCGCGTGTCTGCGGCCGGCGTCCAGAACGGCGCCCACCAGGACTTTTGCCCCGAAAGCCAGCGCTCGCTCGTCGACGACGAGATCACCTTGGTGGAGGTCGTAGGTAGGCCCGCCGGGCGTCCGCGTTCCGAGCCGTCCCATGGCACCGTGCACCTCGGTGAGGTACCACGCGAAGTCCTCGCCGCCAAGGGACTGGACGGTCGTGCCCGGGACCATGCCCGCGGCCTGGGCCGCATCCCGCAGGGAGTCGACGGACGGCCCGGTGTTGACCACGGGTGGGACGCCCTGGGTGTACCGGACCTCCGTCGTCACCGCATACGGGGCGACGACGGCCTCGACCAGCTCCTCGACGAGGGTGCCGAGGTCCCGCCATTGATCGGCGTTGAGGATCCGCAGGGTGCCACTTGCCGTGCCGACCGAGGGGATGACGTTCTGGGCTCCGCCGGCGTGCACGCTCCCCCAGACCAGCGCGGCTCCCGCGCGCGGGTCGATGCGGCGACCCAGGGCGGCGGGCACCTCGGTGACGACCTTGGCCAAGGCGAAGGTGAGATCCTGGGTCAGGTGCGGCCGAGAGGTGTGGCCGCCATGGCCCTTCAGGGTGACCTCGACGCCGTCCGACGCCGCGGTGATCGGCCCGACCAGCAGTCCGACCTCGCCGACATCGCGACTCGGGTCGCTGTGGAGTGCGAACACCTCGTCCACGCCCGTCAGCCACCCCCCGTCGATGATCTCGTGGGCGCCGCCGGGAATGACCTCCTCGGCCGGCTGGAAGATGAGCCGCACGCCGAGACCCGCGGACGACAGCGCCGGGGCCTGGGTCGCCAGCGCCAGACCCGCGCCCAAGACCAGGCTCGTATGCAGGTCGTGGCCGCAGGCGTGCGCCACCCCCTCGGTTACCGACGCCCAGTCCAGTCCGGTCCGGTCGGCGACGGGGAGCGCGTCGAGGTCGGCCCTGAGGGCGACGCGGTATGCGGGTTGCTCGGCTCCGATGTCGACGACGACACCGCTGCCCTCCAGCAGCGTCGGTTCGAGTCCCGCACGGACCAGCCGGTCGGCGACGACGCGGCTCGTCCGGGTCTCGAGACGGGCCAGCTCAGGGTGCGCGTGAAGGTCCCGACGCAGACCGACGAGCTCATTCTCGAGCTCGTCGACGGTGGCGTGCAGGACAGGAAGCAATGGGTCCATGTCGGGGGGCCACGTTACCTGCCCGTCCCGTCCCGGTCGTACGCTCCCGCAGATGTCGAGCTTGCCTGTCTACTCGTCGCTCGTCGTCGAGCCGGAGGTGGCCCAGGCGCTCGCGGACGGCGGCCCCGTTGTCGCCCTGGAAAGCACGATCCTCGCCCACGGGCTGCCGCGCGGTGACAACCGGCGAGTCGCCGACGACGTCGAGAATGCGGTCCGGTCGGGTGGTGCGGTGCCGGCGACGGTGGCGGTGCTGGACGGGGTGGTTCGGATCGGGCTCACCCCCGAGCAGCTGGACCGGCTGTGCGATTCGGACGACGTCGCCAAGCTGAGCACTCGTGACGTTGGAGTGGCGGTGGCCCTGGGCCTCACCGGTGCGACCACGGTCGCCTCGACCGCGGCGCTCGCCAACCAGGCAGGGATCCGGGTCTTCGCGACCGGCGGGCTGGGCGGGGTGCACCGTGGGGCGGCGGAGACCTTCGACATCTCGGCCGACCTGGGGGTCCTCGCCACGACGCCAGTGGTCGTCGTGTGCGCCGGTGTCAAGTCGATCCTCGACGTAGCGGCGACACTGGAGCGGCTCGAGACGTTGTCCGTACCGGTGCTCGGGTACCGGACCGACCGCTTCCCGGGCTTCTACCTCACCGACTCCGGCCACCCCGTCCCATGGCGCGTGGAGTCCGCGGCGGAGGCGGCCGCAGTGGCCCACGCCCGCTCGGTGCTCGGGACCGACGGGGCTGGCGTAGTCCTCGCCAACCCCCTGCCGGAAGCACGACAGGTTGACCCGGCGTACCACGACCGGTTGCTGGAGGCCGGTCTGGCGGACCTCGCGCGGGCCGGCGTGACGGGCAAGGACGTCACCCCTCGACTGTTGGAGTACTTCCACGAGCACTCCGGTGGCGAGAGCCTGCGGGCCAACGTCGAGCTCGTGCTCGGCAACGCGGCACTGGCGGCCGAGGTGGCGGTCGAGCTGGCCGCCCTCGGCACGTCGCCGTGACCGCACGTCCCGTCGTCGTCGTGGGCGACGTCGGGGTCGATGTGCTCGTCCGCCCGCACGCCCCCGTGGTTCACGGCGGGGACACGACGAGCGACGTCCGGGTGGTCCCGGGAGGAGCTGGAGGCAACACCGCCGCATGGCTTGCGTCGGTCGGCGTGCCGGTCGCTCTCGTCTCTCGCGTGGGTGACGACGATGCGGGAGCGGCGGCGCGTCGCCGGCTA
>JBKPQA010000211.1:0-2919 GCA_046733835.1 Actinomycetota bacterium | reverse complement strand
CCGAGGAAACCTCCGACGAAGGTGTCGACCGGATCGTCGTACACGTCGATGGGATCACCCATCTGGACGATCTGCCCCTTGCGCATCACGGCCACGCGGTCCGAAAGCGACAGGGCCTCCACCTGGTCGTGCGTGACGTAGACCGTGGTGGTGCCGATGTCCTGCACGATCTTCTTGAGCTCGGCCCGGAAGTCGAGGCGCAGCAGCGCATCCAGGTTCGACAGCGGCTCATCCATGAGCAGCACGTCGGAGTCCATGACGATCGCGCGAGCGACCGCCACCCGCTGGCGCTGGCCGCCGGAGAGCTGGGCCGGGTAGCGGTCGAGGTACGGCTCCAGGCGGAGGATGTCGGCCGCCCGGGCGACCTTCTCCTGGATCTGCGCCCGAGGCGTCTTGTTCATGACCAGACCGAAAGCGATGTTGTCGCGCACCCGACGGTGGGGGAAGACGGCATACGACTGGAAGACCATGGACAGGTTGCGCGACTGCGGAGGGAGGTACGTGATGTCGCGCCCGCCGATGGCCACCGATCCCGAGTCGGGCAGCTCGAGGCCGGCAACCATGCGCAGGAGCGTCGTCTTGCCGCACCCCGAGGGCCCGAGCAGGACCATGAACTCGCCGTCGTGGATGTCGAGCGAGACGTCGTCCGTGGCCGGCTCCGTGGTGCCGGGGTAGACCTTGACGAGGTTTGAGATCTGAATGTCAGCCATGTCGGGCGCCTGCCTGGATCGTCATCGGATCGTCGACCCCCACATGTTGGTGAGGTACTTGCGCATGAAGAAGATGAAAATGAGTGCGGGCAGCACGAGGACGAAACCGCCGGCGAACCGGTAGGCCAGGGGCGAGTCCGACAGGGACGACAGCACCTGAGCCGGCAACGTCCGGTGGTTCAGGGTGAGGATGGCCGCCCCGAGGACCTCGTTCCAGGACATGACGAAGGTGAAGATCGACGCCGCGGCGATACCCGGAATAGCCATGGGGAGCACGACCTTGCGGAACGCCTGGAGCGGTGTGCACCCGAAGATCCGAGCGGCTTCCTCGACGTCCGCGGGAACGCCCACGAAGATGCTCGCGGTGATGAGGATCGCCGTCGGCAGGGCCAGCGCTGAGTGCAACAGCGTGACCGCAAAGACCGAGTCGTACAGGCCCACGTTGAGGAACAGGCTGGCAAGCGGGACCGACAGCACGACGATGGGCAGGGCTCTGGTGAAGAGCATGAACAGCTGGTACGGCTCCCGGCCACGGAACGCGAAGCGAGCTATCGCATACCCCGCCGGGATCCCGATCAGGAAGGACAAGATCAGCGTCGCGAGACCCACCTGAATGGAGTTGATGACACCTGAGAGCACTCCAGTGGACTGCATGAAGACCGAGATGGTCTCGGTGGAGAAGTTGGTCGGGAGCAGAGCCAGCGGGAACTCGTTGAGGGACGCTCGGGTGCTGAAGGCGGCCAAGGCGATCAGGTAGATCGGCACGGCCATGAACAAGGTGATCGCGATGCACGCGACTTGCAGCCAGATCCGATCGCGCTTGCGCTTGCGCAGTGGAGCGTGGTCCGGCTCGGGGGTCGTCGGCTGCGGGCGCGCCGCTCCCGGCTGCTCGGTTCGGGTCGTCGCCGTCGTCATGTCCTCACCTCCGACTGGTCGCGCAGCAGACGTAGGTAGAACACCGCCGTGATCATCGAGGCCAGCATGACGACGAGGGCGATGGCCGAGGCCACGTTGGGGTTCTGCAGCGATGTGCTCCAGCGGTACGTCTCCCCGACGACCAGGGGAAAGTTTTGGCCGGTGAGCGCTTGCGCTACCGCGAAGGTCTGGAACGCGAGGATCGTGCGCAGGATCAGGGCCACCTGCAGGCTCGGACGGAGCAGGGGAAGGGTGACGTATCGCAGCCTGGCCCAGGATCCGGCGCCGAAGACGGCCGCCGCCTCCTCGTAATCCTTGGGAATGCTCTGTAGACCGGCGATGAGGATCACGAAGACCAACGCGGTCGCTCGCCAGAGCTCAGCGATGACCACCGTGAGGAACATCGTCCCGTAGTTCTGGTAGTTCAGCCACGAGAAGGTCGGCAGATGCAGGATGGCGAGGACGCTGTTGAGGTATCCCTGGTCGGTGAACACGGCCAACCAGACCAGGCCTGCGGCGAGGTCGCTCACCGCCAGCGGGACCGCCCAGAGGAAGAAGTAGAGCCCCGAGAGACGAGGCTTGGCTCTCAGCAACAGCGCCATCGTCAAGGCCAGGACGAACTGCAGGGGAATGAGCACGACGATGAGCAAGGCGGTGTTGCGGACGGCAGGCCAGAAGTACGGATCAGCCAGCATCCGCTGGATGTGCTCGAGCGTGAACCCGTCGGGCCCGGTAAACGCCTCCCCGATTCCGACCAGCATCGGGTAGGCGAACATCAACGTCATGAAGATGATCGAGGGGGCGATCAGCCACAGTGCCGGGTTGCGCCGGCGGCGAGCAATGGTCGGCACCGCGGGTGCCGGTGCGACGGTGCTGGCCGGGGCGGCGGACATCACATGGCCTTGCAGACCTGACCAGGCTGGACCGGGTCCGGCGGCCAGCACGGCACCTTCAGATCGGCGAGGATCGCGTTGAGCTGCTGGCCCTGCGCCTGCAGCGTGCTCTTCACGTCCTTGCCGTTCAGGCAGATCTCCTGGAAGCAGTTCTTGTAGAGCTGGGCTACTTCGCCGTCCTTGGCGCCCAGGCCGACCGGGGGTAGGGCGAGGATTGCATTCTCAGCGCTCTGCTGTGCGGTGACGGCCTTGGCCTCCATCTGGATCGCCGGGGGCAAGTCGCTGGGCGGGTCGGCCTTCACGGTGGGGAAGAAGGCGTTCGACTTCAGCGTCGCGTTCTGCGCCTCTGGAGTCGACAGGCTCTTGATCGCTGTATTGGTCTTGTCGCGATCAGGAGCCCC
>JBKPQA010000210.1:0-7888 GCA_046733835.1 Actinomycetota bacterium | reverse complement strand
AGGAGACGACATGAACCAGCAGCCCGCATCCCACACCCGCTACGTCGCCCCGACCTCACGCGGAGACGTCATTTTCATGAAGGCGGTGCGCTGGCTGACCGAGCACGGCGTGAGCCTGCTTGGCTCACGAGTGCTCACCGTCCGTGGCCGGCGGACCGGCGCGCCGCAGTCCGTGCCGGTCAACCTGCTCCGGCTCGACGGAGAGCGGTATCTCGTGGCTCCGCGCGGCAACACGCAGTGGGTGCGCAACGTCCGCGCCGCCGGAGAGGCGCAGCTGCGGGTCGGTCGTCGGGTTGAGCAGGTCCGCGTCGAGGAAGTCCCTGCCGGCGATCGCGGCCCTGTCCTCCGGGTGTACCTGCAGCGGTGGGGCTGGGAGGTCGGCCGGTTCGTTGAAGGCCTGTCCAAGCGGTCCACGGACGCGGAGCTCGCGGCTGCCGCACCGGGGTTCCCCGTCTTCCGGTTGACGACGATCACCCAAACGGGGACGGCGGCTTAGCCACGGCCTCGATGGGGTTCGTTCTCGATGCGACGGGCCCTCCGTGAGCGAACATCCGTTGGCGTTTCAGACTTCGAGACGATGAGGATGCGGTGTTGCATGTTTGTCCAAGGTTTGTAGAATGTACCGGTGACCTCAGTCGTCCAGCGCGCCGCTGGTGCTAGCCCTCCTGCCAGCGGTCACCAGCCGCCGGTCGGCGTGCGCATCGGCGAGCTGAGCCGCCGCGTCGGTGTGAGCACCGAGCTGCTGCGCGCCTGGGAGCGCCGGTATTCGCTGCTCCAACCAGCCCGGTCCCCCAAGGGCTATCGGCTCTACTCGGCCGAGGACGAGCATCGCATCCGGGTCATGCAGGACCAGCTGGCCCGAGGCCTGTCCCCGGCCGAAGCCGCCAGGGTCGCACGCCGCCGCGAGTCGGCCGCCGACGCATACCTCGTGCCTTTCTCCGAGGACGATCCGGATGCGGCGCAGCCTCACTACCGCGCCCTGCAGGAGGCCCTCGAGGCTTACGACGAGCCCGGCGCGCAGGTGGTCTTCGACCGCATGCTGCGCGAGCTCAGCTTGACCACCGCCTTGCGCGACGTCGTCATGCCGTACTTCGCCGACCTCGGCGACCGCTGGGAACACGGGACCATCGATGTCGCCCAGGAGCACTTCGCCACCAATCTTCTCCGGGGGCGGCTCGCCGGCCTGGCGCTCGGCTGGGGGCAGGGAGTCGAGCCGCAGGCGATCATCGCCGGTCCCGAGGGCGAGCTACACGACCTGTCGCTGATGGTCTTCGGCATCGTGCTCAACCGCTGCGGGTGGCGCGTCACGTTCTTGGGAAACAACACGCCGGTCAGCGATCTCGACAGCGCGGTCCGTCATCTCAAACCCGCGGTCGTGGTGCTGGCCGCCACCTCTTCGTCGTTGTTCGACGTGGTGGCGCACCAGCTGCGGGATCTCGCAAGGCGGGTCCCGCTGCTACTCGCGGGAGCGGGCGCCACTCCTGAAGTCGTCGCAGCGACCGGATCGACGGCGCTGCGCGGTGATCCGGTGACCGAAGCCCTCGGCCTCCGGGTGCCTGCTCAGCCCCTCGCGGTAGGGGCAGGCTCGTGAAGGTCCTCGTCGCCGGGGCGTCCGGGTTCGTCGGGCGCCGCCTCACCCCCGCGCTCGAGCACGCGGGGCATGAGGTCATGGCGATGACCCGGCACCCTGAGACGTATGCGGGTCCGGGCACCCCGGTGGCGGGGGACGTTGGGGACCCGGACTCTCTCGACGCGGCACTCGCCGGTTGCGAGGCCGCGTACTACCTCGTCCACTCGCTGGGTGCCGAGGACTTCGAAAGCAAGGACACGGAGGGGGCGCGGGCCTTCGCCGGCGCGGCGTCCCGGGCCGGCCTGAGGCAGATCATCTATCTCGGGGGGCTCGGCGACGACGGCGATGAGCTCTCGGCTCACCTACAAAGCCGGCGCCAGGTGGAAAAGATCCTCGGCGACTCCGGCGTGCCGGTAACGACGCTGCGCGCCGGCATCATCATCGGCGACGGCGGCATCTCTTGGGAGATGACTCGGCAGCTCGTCGACCATCTGCCGGCGATGATCACCCCGCGATGGGTCAGGACCCGGACCCAGCCAATCGCGGTCGCGGATGTCGTGCTCTACCTCGTCGGCGTATTGGACCGTCCCGACGCGATGGGGCGGACGTTCGAGATCGGCGGCCCGGAGGTGCTGCGCTACAAGACGATGCTGCAACGGGTGGCGAGGATTCTCGGACGCGACCTGCCCATCGTCCCGGTCCCGTTCCTCTCGCCCTACATGTCGTCGCTCTGGCTGTCACTGGTCACGGACGTCGACACGACCACGGGGCGCAACCTCGTCGACTCGATGACCAACGAGGTCGTCGTGCGTGACCCGGCTATCCGGGAGGTCGTGCCGTTCGAGCCGATGGGGTACGACGACGCGGTGCGAGCGGCGCTGGAAGAAAGAGCCGCGCGGGAGCAACCGACACCGGCGGCTCCGGTGAAGCACGGGCCGTTCGAGAGGATCCTCGGGGCGCTGCCACAGCCGTTCCGCCTCCAGACGCCGAAGGTGCCCGACGAGTCGCACGAGGTGCGCCAGCGCCGCCGCCAGGTGGTCACGTGCGTCGGGGTCGCCGGGGCGGCGTTGCTCGGCGTCTCGCTGAACAGCAAGCCGGGGTCCCAGAGGTTCTACTGGCTGACCGGCGCTCTGGCGGCCACCTGGACTGCCGGCGCCCTGGCGTCCGGCCCTCTGCACATGGGGTGGATCAAGGGCCGCGACGAGACGCTACGCCGGCCGGTGTTCACGCCGATCGCGACTGGTCTCGGCGCGTTCGGCGCGTTCTACGGCGCCGCGTTGGTCGCCCGCGAGATCCCGGTCCTCAACTCGGCCATCGGCAACGTCCTGCGCTATGCCGACCAGGGCAGTCTGCCGCTCGTCGCGGCGACCACTGCGGTCAACGGCCTGGCCGAGGAGCTGTTCTTCCGGGGCGCGTTCTACACCGCCGCACCGCAGAGTCCCATCCTCATCTCGACCGTGGCCTACACCGCGGCGACGGCCGCGAGCCGCAACCCGGCGCTTGTTGTGGCGGGCGGGGTGATGGGCTCTCTGTTCGGGCTCCAGCGTCGGGCGTCCGGCGGCGTCCAGTCGCCGATGCTGACCCATCTGACCTGGGCGATCCTCATGCTGCGGTTCCTGCCACCGCTTTTCGAAGGCTCGATCAAGCGGGAGGAGATCCGAGAGGTGCTCCCCTAGTGCCGTCTGAGGCTGGGGCTCCGACGGTCATGTGGTTCCGCCGGGACCTGCGGCTGCGCGACCATCCCGGGCTGGACGCCGCGGCTAAGAAGGGTCCGGTCACCGCCCTGTTTGTCTTGGACGACGTCCTGCTCACGCGCGACAAGGGCCCGCGAACGGCGATGCTCTACCGCACCCTCCGGGCTCTCGACGAGGACCTGCGCTCGCACGGCGGGCGGCTGACCGTCGTGCGTGGCCGGCCCGTGGAGGTGATTCCGCGTATCGCTCAGGAGATCGGCGCGAGCGAGGTCCACGTCAGCGAGGACTTCGCCCCATATGGCAAGCGCAGGGACGAGCGCGTCGAGAAGGCGCTCGGAGAGGTCGGCTCGGGCGTACCGCTGGTGCGCACCGGGAGTCCGTATGCGATTTCACCGGGCTTCGTCACGAAGCAGGACGGCGAGCCGTTCAAGGTGTTCAGCCCCTTCTACCGTGAGTGGATGCGGCGGGGCTGGCATACGCCGTCGACGTCAAACCCGAGCAAGATGACCTGGCACGCGGTCGACGGCACCGAGATCCCGGAGGACCCGGCGAACACCGCTGATCTCCCGGACGCCGGCGAGGCCGCCGCTCAGGCGACCTGGCAGGCGTTCCGCAAGCACGACCTGGCGCGTTATAGCCGGGACCGCAACCGTCCAGACCTGGACCGCACGTCGCACCTGTCCGTGCACTTGCACCTCGGAACCATCCATCCCCGGACGATGCTGGCGGACCTCGGGAAGGGCGGCGAGGCATACCGGCGGCAGATCTGCTGGCGCGACTTCTACGCGCAGGTCTTGCACTTCTGGCCCGAGAGCGCCTACGGGTACTTCCAGCCGCAGATGCAGCAGATGAGGTTCGACACCGGCACAACGGCGGATGAGCGCCTTGAAGCGTGGAAGCAGGGCCGGACCGGCTACCCCATCGTGGACGCCGGTATGCGGCAGCTGCTCGCGATCGGCTGGATGCACAACCGCGTTCGGATGATCGTCGCGTCGTTCCTCGTCAAGGACCTGCACATCGAGTGGACCTTCGGGGCGCAGCACTTCATGGACTACCTCATCGACGGCGACCTGGCCAACAACCAGCACGGCTGGCAGTGGGTGGCCGGCACGGGGACCGATCCGGCGCCGTTCTTCCGGATCTTCAACCCCGTCCTGCAGGGACGGAAGTTCGACCCGGACGGGGACTACGTGCGGCGTCATGTGCCGGAGCTGGCCTCGATTTCCGGTAGCGCGGTTCACGAGCCGTGGACGCTCGAAGATCCGCCCGAGGAATACCCAAGGCCGATCGTCGACCACGACACCGAACGCAAGGAGTCACTGGCCAGGTATCAGAAGGTGCGCGGCAACTGAGCCGCGCCCGAGGACTCATTCCAGCTCGTACTCGAACCAGATGTGGTGGGTGTCGTCCGGATCGATCCTGGTCCCGCCGTCCCCCGAGATTCCGGCCAACTGGCCCACCCCGCTGCTCGGGACGATGGCGAAGAACTGGTTGCTCATATCGGAGCCGGTCGTGGTGGCCGAGTGCACGTAGACGAAGCCGCCCGAGCGCTCACCGAGCCGTCCCTCGAACGTCTCGAGCGCGACGTACGTACCGACGCCCGTGCCCATGTCGAATGCCGACGTGAAGATCGTCGCCGACCGTCCGGACACCTCGCCCTCGTAGACCTTTTCCATCACTGCGGTCCCGACCGGGAGGCCCACGTCGATCGCTGCTGGCGGCGGCGCGAGGGACGCGGGGACGAAGGAGGCGACGGTGAAGGTGCCCTCTGCTCTCATGGTCGGGACCCTAGCCACGGCACCCGACGCGAACGAAAGGTCTAGCGTTCGGCGGCATGAAGGTCGTCGTGATCGGTGCGGGAGGGGTGGGCGGCTACTTCGGCGGACGGCTGGCGACCTCTGGGCACGACGTGGCCTTGGTGGCGCGCGGACCGCACCTCGCCGCGCTCCGGGAACACGGCCTGCGGGTCCACAGCGTCAAGGGAGACTTCTCGGTCGACGTGCCGGTGGCCGAGGACGCGAGCGCCTTTGGTCCGTGTGACGTCGTGCTGTTCTGTGTCAAGGCTTTCGACACGGACTCGGCGGCGGCCAGGCTGGCGCCGGTGATCGGCCCGGACACCGCCGTCGTTTCGCTGCAGAACGGCGTCGACAACGAGGACCAGCTCGCCGCGGTGGTCGGCGAGGAGCATGTCGTGGGAGGTGCAGCGTTCATCTTTTCGACGATCACGGAACCCGGCGTCGTCACGCATACCGGCGGTCCGGCACGCATCGTCTTTGGCGAGCGTGACAACCGGCGCAGTGACCGGGTCGAGCGGCTGCTGGCCGCCTGCCGCGAAGCAGGCATCGACGCCGACATCGCCCCGGACATCGGTGCGGTGCTCTGGACGAAGTTCGCCTTCATCTGCGCGACGGCCGGCATGACGGCGTCGGTTCGGCTGCCCTTGGGTGACATTCGGGAGGCGCCACCGGCGTGGGCGATGTTCCGCGACATCGTCACTGAGGTCGTGCAGCTGGCCCGGCTCGAGGCAGTCGCTCTGAGGGAGGACGTCGTCGACCAGCAGATCCACTTCGCGGAAGGGCTGGCGGCCGACTCCTACTCGTCGCTGTACCACGACCTCACGACGGGACGTCGGATGGAGCTCAACGCTCTGCACGGCTCGGTGGTCCGCCGGGCGGAGCGATTCGGGCTGGACGTACCAGCCTGCCGCGCCGTCCAGGCAATCCTCGCGCCGTGGGCGCGCCGCAACTTGGGCGGCTGACCTGAGACCACTGTCAGTGCCGCGCGCCACCATCAGGAGATGACGACGGCGATCACTACGACGCGGACCATCCCCACCCGAGGGCCCTTCTCGCTGGAGGAGTTAGCCCTCTTCGGCTTCGGGCATCGGGCGGAGCGTGACTTCGACGGCGTGATGCGGATGGCCTTCCGGGTCGACGGCGACCTCGAGACGGCGGCGGGTGTCGAGGTCCGGCAGCGGGGTGACGAGCTGGACATCACCGTCCGCGGCGAGGCCGACCCGGACGCCGTCGCGCGGCAGGTCGCCCGGGTGCTGTCCTGCGACCACGACGGGGAGGGGTTCGCCGAGCTGGGACGGCGGGACCCCGTCATCGGTGCACTGCAACAGGCGGCGCCGGGCCTCAGACCCGCGCTGTTCTACTCGCCCTACGAGGCGGCGGTCTGGTCGGTTATCAGTGCCCGTCGGGCTCGCCCGCAGGGCATCCGGCTGCGGGAGACGCTCAACGCGGCCCACGGTGACCGCTTCGAGCTCGCTGGTCAGACCGTGACCGCACTGCCCGCTCCGAGTGCCTTGGGCGCGTTGACGGAGCTTCCCGGACTGCCGGCCGATCGCGTACCTCGCCTCCAGGCCGTCGCCGAAGCCGCTCGAGCCGGTGACCTCGATGTCGACCGCCTCGTCGGCCTGGGCCCGGAGGCGGCGATGCAGGCAGTCCAGGAGCTGCCCGGAATCGGGCCCTTCTACAGCGCGCTCATCGTCGTCCGCGCCTGTGGCTTCGTCGACGTGCTGCCGACCGACGAGCCGCGAAGCCGCCAGACGGTCCACGAGCTGTACGGGATCTCCACGCCGATGACCGACGGGGAGTATGCGTCGTTCGCCGACCGCTGGAAGCCCTACCGCACCTGGGCGGTCGTCCTCATCCGCGCCGCGGCCCACCGGCTGGGGTAGCCCCGGAGCCGTGCCGGCGCTCGCACTGCTGGTATCGAAGGACGGTCCCGATCACGAGGCGCCTGGACCTGGCCGCGGACCGCCGTATCGCACGTTGATTGGCATAGTGGGCTGGCACCCGATTGGCATCGTGGGCTGGCACCCGAGCGCCACCTGTAGCAGCATGCGGTGGGCGGTTGACGTTTGCCCCGTGATTGCACGGGATGACGATCGCCAGACGATCTCGACGGCTTCTCGCGGCCGCGCTGACAACGTGGAGGACCATGAACACTGGCACATATCGGTTCTTCCGGCGATCCCTCCCTGTGGCGGTGGTCGGGCTTCTCACCGTGGTCCTCACGGCCTGCACCGGACATGGCGGTGGATACCTAGCTCCCGGTCCCACGGGCAGCGACACATTTCCCACCACCGTGTTCACCGACCGAGCGTCGTTCGGCTTCAGCTTCAGCTGTGAGGACCAGGGTGGCCTCAATCCGAGGACCGGTCAGCTTCGGGCACAGCTCACCTACATCGACCACGGCACCAGCGACCTGGTCGGTGCGCCCTTCGTCATCCATGGGACCGTCGACCCCTTCGACCCGGTGCTCGAATCGGAGATCTGCATCGGCCAGAATCCGCCGCCTGGTGGAAACGAGCTGATCTTTCTGGGCCGCTACTGGCTGACCTCACCCACACCGCCCGGCTTTCCCTCGACGTGCCCGACGCGTGAGGCGCAGACCACCCCGTGGTGCCGTTTCGAGGTGATCGTGCGAGACAACGACGGAAACCTGACGCCGTCATCCGGTGACTTCTTTTCGATCAAGCTGTCCAGCTCGACGGCGATCACGAGCGAACTGCCCCTCGTGTTCTACGCTCGCGCGGGTGTGATCGAGGGCGGCAATATCGTCGTCAATTAGGCTGCTCAGCTTCGATCGCCGGCCCCCGACGGGATGCGTCTTTGTT
>JBKPQA010000209.1:0-10412 GCA_046733835.1 Actinomycetota bacterium | reverse complement strand
GAGGCGGGGGCGAAGATGGTGGTCGCCGCCGACGCGACCTGGGACAGCATCGGTGGTGGCAACCTCGAGGCGACCGCGGTGGCGCGGGCGCGCGCGCTGCTGGCCGATCTCGGTGACGGCGCAACGCTCGAGCCCGAGCTGATGTCGTTGGCGCTCAACGACAAGGCGCCGGTCGATCACGGCGTGCAGTGCTGCGGCGGCGAAGTGACAGTCCTGCTCGAGCCGCTCGCGGTCGTGCCGGCGGTAGCGATCTTCGGCATGGGGCACGTGGGCTTGGAGCTGGCCAGGATCCTCGCCCGCCACGACGTGGAGCTGCACCTGGTCGACTCCCGTGCCGAGCACGTCACCGACAGCGCCCTGGCCGGCGCCACCCGTGACGCCCTGGCCCGCGTCCACGTCCACTACGCGCCGGTGCCCGAGCTGGTTCTCGGGCAGGTGCCGGCAGGAACCCACGTCGTCGTCATGACTCACGACCACGCCGAGGACCTTGCCCTGTGCGACGTCGCGCTGCGGTGCTCTCATCTCGGGTCGGTCGGCCTGATCGGCTCGTCCGCCAAATGGGCCCGGTTCCGCGTCAAGCTGGCGGCTGAGGGCCACAGCGCCGAGGCGCTGGCCCGGATCACCACGCCCATCGGACTGCCCGACGTGACCGGCAAGGACCCCGCGACCATCGCCGTGAGCGTGGCCGCCGATCTCGTCCGCACCTTCGAGCGGGAGCGAGCTCGATCGCATACCGAGGCGGCCCGATGACGATCTACCGGGCCACGGTTCTCGACACCCCCGATAGCCCGTTCGTCGGGGGCACCCTCCGTGCCGACGACGATGCGGGAATCCTGGTGCAGGACGGGGTGATTCGCGCTCGCGGGGCCATCGCAGAGGTGTCCCGCGCGCACCCCCGTGAGCAGGTCGTCGACCTGCGCGGCGGGTTGCTGCTGCCCGGGTTCGTCGACACGCACGTCCATTATCCGCAGGTGCGAATCATTGGCGGCATCGGGATGCCGTTGCTGGAGTGGCTGGAGCGGTGCGCCCTCCCCGAGGAGGCCGCGCTCGCGGACGCCCATTACGCGCACACCGTCGCCGCCGAGTTTGTCAACGGCCTCGTGGCCGCCGGCACGACGAGCGCGCTGGTTTTCGGGTCCCACTTCGCCGGCGCTGTCGACTCGCTCTTCGCGGAGTCCACTCGCGTCGGCCTGCGCGTCACCACCGGACTCGTCGTCAGTGACCGGGTGCTTCGCGAGGACCTGTTGTCGACACCGAGCCGCGCCTACGAGGAGGGCCGGGCGCTCGCCGAGCGATGGCACGGGCAGGGCCGGACCCGGTATGCGGTCACGCCACGGTTCTCGCTGTCGGCCAGCGAGCCCATGCTCGAGTCGTGCGCCGGGCTGGCCAAAGACGTCGAAGGGACGTGGTTCACCTCGCACGTCAACGAGAACCGCGACGAGGTCGCCGAGGTGGTGCGGCTCTTCGAGGGGTCGCCCGACTACGTCGACACGTACGACCGGTTCGGGCTGGTGGGGCCGCGAAGCGTGTTCGCCCACAACGTCCACGTCCTCGACCGGGAGCTCGGCCTCCTGGCCGCGCAGGAGGCCTGGGTGGCGCACTGCCCGACCAGCAACTCGGCCCTGGGCAGCGGCCTGTTCCCGATGCGCCGGCACATCGAGGCGGGCGTGCGCGTCGCGCTCGGGTCCGATGTCGGCGCCGGGACCGGCCTGTCGCTGCTCAAGGAGGGCCTGCAGGCGTACTTCATGCAGCAGCTGCTCCACGAGGAGGGGTTGCCGCTGACGTCAGCGCACCTGCTCTACCTCGCGACGCGGGCGGGTGCGGACGCGCTCGGCCTCGAGAATGTCGGCGACCTGTCGGTCGGGCGGGAGTTCGATGCGGTGTGGGTCTGCCCTCCGAAGGGCAGCACCCTGGAGGCGGCCCTGGCGCACGCGCGCGCGGCGGACGACGCGTTGGCCAAGGTGTTCACGCTCGGCGGGGTGGCCGACACGGCCGGCGTGTGGGTCGGCGGGACGCGCCTGCTCGGCTGACCTTTTCCGGCATCCCAGGCGGCCGCCTCCGCCTCCCCCTTCCGCCGAAAGGCCCAGTTTGGTCGTTCTCTCAGCGCGCGAAAACGACAAAACTTGGCCTCTCGAGCGCCTGAAAAAGGGGGCCGCACAGCATGAACCGGCGCCGCCGTGGACGGCGGCGGCGCCGGTTCACATCCTTCGGGTGCGGCTCAGTCGCGGAACGTGTCCTTGACCTTCTCGCCGGCCTGCTTCATGTTGCCGGAAGCCTGGTCGGCTTCTCCCTCGGCCTGCATGCGCTCGTTGTCAGTGGCGTCCCCGACGCCCTCCTTGACCTTGCCCTTGGCGATTTCGGCCTGGTTCTTGGCTTTGTCTTCCAATCCCATGGCTGCCCTTTCCGTGACCGTCGATAGACGGAGGTGACCCGGGAAGGACTCGCCGAGACGGCGACGTCCCGGAGCCACGTTCGGTCGCATACCCCCCGCCTCTTCGGGGCAAACGTGGCCGGTTCGGGCCTGCGGCACGGGCCGGACTCTCAGGTCAGTGGGCTTGATCCTTCGCCGAATTGGTGGTTTGGTGGGGACAACTGGTCCAGAAGTGGCGCCACGGGTCGAGCGATTACTCCCCAGGAGCCACCGATGACGACAACGCCCCTTGATCGCCGTCTGCGCCGAGCGCACCAGCCTGATCGGACGCCGGTGCGGCCGCCTCGCCCGCACGACCGCACGGAGTGGCTCCTCAAGGACGCCCAGGAGGGTCGGCCGGTCGACGGCGCCACGGCTGAGGCGCTGGTCCTGCTCAACCTCGGGCTCGCCGACGGCATCGCCGGTCGTTACCTCGGCCGCGGCATCGATCGCGACGACCTCGTCCAGGTCGCCCGGCTCGGACTGGTCAAGGCGGTTCGCCGGTTCCGCCCGGGGCTGGGACAGTCCTTCGCCGGCTTCGCGGCGCCGACGATCTCCGGCGAGATCAAGCGGCACTTCCGCGACACCGGGTGGATGGTCCGGCCACCACGGCGGCTGCAGGAGCTGGGGGTCCGGATGCGCGACGCCGAAAAGGATCTGGAGCAGAACCTGCACCGCCGGCCCCGCAGCGACGAGCTCGCGGCGGTCCTCGACGTCGAGGAGGAGCAGGTGCGCGCCGCACGCGAGGCGGCCTCGAGTTTCCACGCGCTGTCGCTCGACGTGCCGGCCGGCCCTGGACAGGCGCCGACAGAGATGACGTTGGAGGAGGTCGACGACCCGTTCGCCGCCATCGACGACTCGGCGTGGCTTCGCGATGCTTTGGCGGAGCTCACCGACCGCGAGCGGCTGGTGCTGCGGCTCCGGTTCGTCGACCTGATGACCCAGTCCGACATCGCCGAGCAGATCGGGGTCAGCCAGATGCAGGTGTCCCGCATTCTTCGAGCGACCTTGTCGCGGCTGCGGGCCCGGCTGGAAGCGGCGCTCGACAGCGCGGCCTGAGTGACGAGTCGGCTGTTGCTCGTCACGTAACTGACCAGGCTCACCCGGTCAGGCTGCGATGTCGGGAGCCACGTAGCGCAGCAACTTGCGTCCGGGCTTCGCCCGCCCGCGATGGTCAAGCGGGCCTCTCTCATGGCCGTTGGCGTCAGGTCCGGATCGGAGTACGTTTTATCGCGGCTCGGGGCATGGCGGCACGAGGAGTGGCGATGCGTCTGCGGTCTGTGTTCTCGGTTGGGGCAGTCACCTTGGCGATGGTGTTCATAGGAGCCTCTCCCGGTTCGGCTCAACCTGGAGGAGACACCCTGGTAAGCGTCGGGAGTCCCCCGACCCCGTTCAGCCAGAACAAGCAGAACGAGCCGGCACTGGCCGTTGACGCGCACGCGCCCTCGGTGCTGGTTGCGGGGGCGAATGACGAGATCGACATGGAACCCTGCAACTCCGGGACGGACAACACGTGTCCCTTCACCCCGGGGGTTGGCGTTTCCGGCGTGTACTTCTCGTTCGACTCCGGCCACACGTGGACGCAGCCCACCTATACCGGCCTCACCGCCCGTGACTGCCCGGCCCCGGTCGGGCCGGACCCCGGTTGCACGGCTCACACGGGGCCGATCGGAACGCTGCCGTGGTACGCCGAGAACGGCCTGGTGTCCGACGGTGACCCGGCAGTGGCCTTCGGTCCACGGCCCGGCCCCGGCGGTTTCAGCTGGGCGAACGGATCCCGCCTGTACTACGCCAACCTCACGGCCAATGTCGGCGCGACCCGCTCCGAGCAGACGTTCAAAGGCTTTGAGGCGATCGCCGTCTCCCGTACCGACGACGTACGCGGGGCGGCCGCCGGCAACAAGTCCGCCTGGATGCAACCCGTGGTGATCTCCCGGCAGTCCTCGACCACCTTCTCCGACAAGGAGCAGGTCTGGGCGGACAACGCATCGTCGAGCCCGTTCTTCGGCACCACATACGTGTGCTGGGCGGCGTTCCGCGGCCAGGAGAAGGGCAACGCGGCACCTGCGCCGCTGCAGGTGGCAGTCAGCCATGACGGCGGTGACACCTGGACGCAGCATCAGATCTCCGCTGCGGCGAACAACGGTCAACGCAACCCCACAGATGGGTGCACGATCCGCACGGACAGCCGTGGCAACGCATACGTGTTCGGAGTGGGCACTGTGCCCTCCGCCGGCAATCAGGCCTTCGAGCTGATGTCTGTGTCCACCAACGGTGGAGCCAACTGGTCGCGGCCGACGCCCGTCGCAGGGCCAGTAACCCAACCAGGGCAGTTCGACCCGGTGCAAGGCCGCCCGGTGATCGACGGCGTCGCCGGTGCCCGGAGCGACCTGGCTCCGGCACCGAGCGTCGACATTGCCAACGGTGCCCCGACCGGCGCGGACGCGACGAACCGGATCGTGATGACGTATGTCAGCGGACCGCTCGCGACACCGCACGTCTACTTCACCGAGTCGACGAACCGAGGCTCCTCCTGGTCAACACCGCGAGCGATCGAGACGACCGGCGATCGAGGCTATTACGCGGCGCCGGCCATCTCCCCCAACGGGACTGACGTCTACGTGGTCTACAACGCCTTCACGACCCCCTTCCAGCCCACGACGGCCACACTGCGACAACTGGTCGGGGTGGTGAAGCACGCTGACTCCGCGGGCGCCTCCGGCCCCACTGGCGCGTTCTCCACGCTGCACCGCGGTGCTCCCGGGGATCCGAGAGGGTCTAGTGCCAACGCATTGATATCTGAGTTCCTCGGTGACTACGTCTACGCGGTCGCGACCCGTACCTACGGGGCGGCTGTATGGAATGACACTCGTAACGCCGCGGACTGCCCGGCGATCGACGCCTGGCGGCAGGCTTTGCAGAACGGCCAGACCCCGCCAGCCCCGGCGCCTCAGCAGCAGTGCCCGGCCACCTTCGGAAACTCTGACATCTACGGCGGCTCTTACCCTGATCCAACGCCCTAGGAGGCCAATCACCACCGCGCGGCGCCGCATACAGCCCATCAGTTAGTCGTTGCAGCTGGTCACCGCCACCGCTGCCCGCGATGCCGGCGATCTTCTGACCGTAGGCGCTTCGACCATGCCGCACGGCATCAGTGCGCCTTCTGCGCAACCTCTCCGGGCGTTTCCGTGGGCGGCGGACCCAAACCTCGTCCGCCTGGACGGGCCCTCCGGCACAGCAAGAGCCGGGCCGGATGGTGCGCCGGCCCGGCTCCTCCACTCACCCGACCAGGTGAGTTGCGATGGTCGGGGGATGTTGGGGGGGTCAGCCCCCCAACGGGTTAGTACCAGTACTTTCGACCGCCGACGGCGCGTCCCGTGGCTCCGAGCAGCATGAGCACGAGCCCGATCACGAGGACGATGACGCCGATCGTGACGAGGATCGAGATGTGGGCCAACCAGCCGATGAGCAGCAGGATGATTCCCAGGACGATCATGGATGTCTCCAGGTTCTCGCAGGGGTCGGCTGAGGCTTAAATGGCCCCAGCAGCTCGGCGCGCCCCCGGACGAGTCGAGCCGCACCGGACCCTACCCCTATGGTGATCGATCGAAACGGCGCCCGGGGGTGCCAGAATCGGTGCGGCATCGGACCTGACCGAACCTCTCACAGGGTGACACCATGGACACGCCCCTCCCGGACCCTGCCGGCGCGGCAGTCGCGTCGAGCAGCGCTCTCGGCGCGCTGAGTGACGTCCTCTACGCCTCCGAGACGTTCGACGACGTCTACAGCGCCATCGTCACCATGGCGGTCCGGATCGTTGACGGCTGCGACCACGCGAGCATCATGCAGCGCGGAAAAGACGGCCAGTTCCACACCGCCGTGTCGACGGACGAGGTGGCCCGGACAATCGACAAGCTCGAGCAGCTGCATCAGGAAGGTCCCTGCCTGGACGCCATCGTCGAGGACGTCCCACAGTTCGAGGACGACCTGTCCGACCCTTCCACGCAGTGGCCGAGGCTGGCCGAGCAGGTGGTCCGGCAGACGCCGGTGCGGTCGGCCGCCGGCTTCCGGATCGTCGTGGGCGGCCAGAAGATCGGCGCGCTCAACCTCTTCTCCGACCGAGTCGGCGGCATCAGTGAACGCTCCGCCGACCACGCGATCCTCCTCGCCGCCTTCGCGTCCGTAGCCGTCACGTCTCTCCACCACAAGGAGCAGGCCCGCACCTTGGCCGCCGGCCTGGAGAGCAACCGCGAGATCGGCAAGGCGATCGGGCTTCTCATGGCCTTCCACAAGGTCTCCGACGCGGAGGCGTTCGACCTGCTGCGCAAGGCGTCGCAGGACATGAACATCAAGCTGGCGCAGGTCGCTCGCGAGGTCGTCGAGCACCACAACGCCGGTCACCCGCCGTCCAGGATCGGCTAGCGCACCCCGACCGCGTCGTGGTCCCACCAGATGCGGTGGTAGACCAGCGTGCCGGTCATCCACTCCTGGTAGGCCGGCAGCCGGAGCACTTGGAACGCCGCCCGCGGGATCCGCCGCGACGGTCGCCGGAAGCCCAGGTCCGTCCCCGGGACGAACCCGAAGCGGGCGTAATAGGTCGGAGACCCTTCGAGGAACACCAACGGCTCCGGCCGCTCGTCGAGCTCGGTCAACGCATACCGCACCAACGCCGACCCGATCCCTCGGCCCTGCCGTCCCGGAAGCACGGACAGCGGGCTCAGGACGAGCACCTCGACCAGCCGGTTCGGGGCATCCAACAGGCTGCGGGTGAAGGAGACGTGCCCGACGACCTTGCCCTCGTACTCCGCGACGTACGACAGGCCCGTCCATGCGTCGGACTGACGCAGGTCGTCGACGATGCGGTCGACCCCCTCCTCCTCGCCGAACGCGGCGCGGACCACAGCACCGACCTCGCCCTCCTCGCCGGGGCGCTCGAGCCGGTATGCGGTGGGCCTCGCCACGAGCCCGACGGTAGCCCGCCGATGGGCGCTCGTCACACTGCCCAACCCGTGAACCCGCAGGCGGTGCAGGGCCGCATGTCGCCCTAGGCTGCCAGCCATGGCACCAAGGACTCTGCGCCGTGTCGCCCTGCTGACCGCCGGTGGGTATGCGCCCTGCCTCTCCTCCGCGGTCGGCGCGCTGATCGAGCGGTACTCCACGCTGCTGCCGGACGTCGAGATCCTCGCCTACCGGCACGGCTACCACGGGGTGCTGACCGGCAGCTCCGTGGTCGTCGACGCCTCGGCGCGGGCCTTCGCGCACGTCCTGCAGGACTACGGCGGCAGCCCGATCGGGAACAGCCGGGTCAAGCTGACCAACGCGCAGGACCTCATCGACCGCGGCCTGATCGAGCAGGGCCAGGACCCCCTGGAGGTGGCCGCTGAGCAGCTGCGCACGGACGGCGTCGACGTCCTGCACACCATCGGTGGCGACGACACCAACACGACGGCGGCCGACCTGGCGAGGTTCCTCCACGACCGGGACTACGACCTCACCGTCGTCGGGCTCCCCAAGACCATCGACAACGACATCATCCCCATCAAGCAGTCGCTCGGGGCGTGGACGGCGGCCGAGCAAGCCGCGGCCTTCGCCCAGAACGTGCTCGCCGAGCACGGCTCGAACCCGCGGATGCTCATCATCCACGAGGTCATGGGTCGTGGTTGCGGCTGGCTGACCGCTGCGGCGGCCGCGCAGTACCAGGAGTGGCACGCGGGTCGGCAGTGGGTGCCGTCAATCGGGCTCAGCGCCGAGCGGTGGGACATCCACGCCGTCTTCGTGCCCGAGATCCCCATCGACATGGACGCCGAGGCCGACCGGCTGCGGGCCGTCATGGACGACATCGGGTGCGTCAACATCTTCCTGTCCGAGGGCGCCGGCGTGCCGGAGATCGTGGCGGCGATGGAGGCGGCCGGAGAAGAGGTCCCCCGCGACCCGTTCGGACACGTCAAGCTCGACCTGGTCAACCCCGGTCAGTGGTTCGGGGAGCAGTTCGCCGAGAACGTCGGCGCGGAAAAGACGATGGTCCAGAAGAGCGGCTACTTCTCGCGGTCGGCACCAGCCAACCAGGCCGACCGCACGCTGATCCGCCAAATGGTCGAGGTCGCCGTCGAGGCGGCCCAGTCCGGCTCGGCGGGCGTCGTCGGCCAGGACGAGGAGCGCGACGACGAGCTGCGGACCATCGAGTTCGAGCGGATCGCCGGGGGCAAGGCGTTCGACACGTCGGTGGACTGGTTCCAGACGGTGCTCAAACGCACCGGTCAGGTCTGAGCAGCGGCCTCGCTGTTTCTCTAGCGGGCCCGTTCGACAGGCACGACGCGCGATAACGGCCGCATATCCGGTCCCGAAGCCGTTCATGCCTGTCGATTGTGCTCAACGCTGCGCGGCGCCGTTCGAAATGGGGCCGAATCCGGTCGACGTCGGAGGGTTGTGGCCCTTCGCGGGGCAAAAGGCTCCGACGGGAGCCGGTTCAGCCGTCCGCCACCTCCTCCACGAGCCACTCAACCCGGCGGGCGCCGTCCCAACGGCGAATCCCACGCGCGACCGCTCGCATACCGGTCGGCAGCTCTGCCAGGGCGACCTGGGTGGCCAGCGCCGCGACCCGGTCACGCTGGTCGGACCCGACCCGGCGAGCCAGCGTGACGTGAGGACGCCAGCGCTCCGGCCACGATGTGCTGTCGCGGGGCACGTCACAAGCCGTCGCGACCGCCACCTGGAGGGCTCGCATACCGTCACTCGGCTCCAGCAGCCGGACCAGCACCCACGGACCGTGCCCGAAGAACGTCACCTGCCCCCACGTGGCGTCGACCGGGAGCCGTCCCCGCACCACCGCGGCGACCGCTGCCTCCGCCTCGCTGGTCAGCCGGGGAACCGCGACCAACGTCACGTGCGGGCGGTTGCTCGAAGCGGGATTGCGAGCCTGCGACGGCAGCCCCTCCTGCAACAGCGCCTGCCACACGCCGACGACCGCGCGCTCCGTCTCGGGAGCGAGGAGCAGCTCGACGGACTGGACCACTGAAGGAAGCGTAGGTGGCGTCGTCATCTCAAGGGTGGCCCTGCGCTCGCGTTTCCGCGGGCGTCAACGGACCAATGGTGAGCGACGTGGCTTACGCCGGGTGAACCAGATCGTCGAACTCATCGTCTCCCTCTGCGCCGACCCGGCCGTGGCCGGCGCCCCTGCAGGGGGGCGGCGCCGGCCACGGCAGGTCGACAATCAACTAGAAGCAGGACGGGTCGACATCGGGAGGGAGGACCGGCATGCCTCTGGACGAGGCGGTGGTCGCGGAGATCTACCGCGAGCACGGGCCGGTCCTGCGCCGCTTCGTCGGCCGGACCTCCCTCGACCCCGGGCGCACCGAGGACGTCGTCCAGGAGGTGATCCTGCGGGTCTGGCGGCAGGCGCCGCACGTGACGAGCATGCGGGCCTACCTCCTGCAGACCGCGCGGAACATGCTCATCGACATGCACCGCGCGGCCGGGCGACGGGTGGTCGAGGTGGCTGCCGACCGCGACGACGACACCCGCGCCCGGCTGGACCCGAGAACGGCGAACCCCGAGCAGGAGATCGACCACGCCCTCGACCAGATCCTCGTGGAGGAGGCTCTGGCGCGGCTGCAGCCCGACCATCGGAGCGTCGTCGTCGCCCTCTACTACCAGCGGCTGAGCGTGGCTGAGGCCGCCGAACAGCTCGGCATCCCGCCCGGGACCGTCAAGTCCCGGGCCTTTTACGCGGTGCGCTCGCTGCGCGCCGTCCTTGACGAGATGGGAGTGACGCAGTGAGCGCCCGACTGGGTAGCGAACCCGAGCACGAGGAACTTCAGCTGCTCCTCGGCGCCTTTGTGCTCGGTGGACTCGAGCCCGCGGAGCACCAGGCCTTCACCCGCCACCTTCGCAGCTGTGGCGATTGCCAGCGCGAGGCCGCGCAGCTCTCCGGCCTTCCGGCGCTGCTGGACATGGTTGAGCCGGGCCACGAGGCGGCGTCCCCGGACGGGTCCGCGCCGGCGCC